>JARRLN010000137.1 GCA_037386965.1 Nitrospirota bacterium | reverse complement strand
TGAACCTCCGACTTCACGGTCCCGAACCGTGCGCGCTACCAGGCTGCGCTACGCCCCGTAAATGTTAATAATAAAACCGTTTAGAGCCAGAAGTCAAGGGAAGAGGGCGTCCGATGGCGGCCTGACTGATATTATCGTTTGCCCAATAACCGGACAGGCGTCTGCCCAGGGTTGGGTTTTCCGCTCCAAGCGTCTTGAGGCTCTTACGGCCGGGCATGATAACAACATCTTTTTGGTATCATAAACGAACGTCGAAATTTGCGGGACTAAAATGAAGAAGCCTAATAATTATGCTTTTATCGACAGTCAGAACGTGAACTTGTCAATCAAAGAACAGGGATGGACTCTCGACTTCGAAAGATTCAGGAAATACTTAGAAGATAAGTATGATATAACGAAAGCATTCCTCTTCATTGGATATGTTCCCACTAATCACAGCCTGTACACCGCACTTCAAAAATATGGCTACATACTGGTGTTCAAACCGACGATGACTTTGCCCGACGGCAAGGTGAAGGGCAACGTCGACGCGGAGTTGGTTTTGCACGCTATGGTCGAGTTTCCCAACTACGACAAAGCCGTCATTGTTACAGGCGATGGGGATTTTTATTGTCTCATAGAATATCTGAAGAAACAGGATAAGCTCTTAAAAATACTTATCCCGGATGGTGGGAAATATTCGTCACTTTTGAGGAAATTCTCGGAGGAAAGTGCTTTTATGAACGGACTCAAGAAGAAGCTCGAATACAGACCAAAATAAAAGAGGGGGATTAACCTTCGGACGAGACCTTAGGTGTGCCCCCTCATCGTGATCCTAAGTTTATGTTATACGGCTGATGCTTGTTTGTCAAGTACAAACTGCTTGTTTGTCAAGTCATTTATTGTGGATAACATGTTGATTTCAAAGTTTTTTTGAGGCACGTTCCTTCATCCCCTCACCCAAGCCCCTCCATGAACTCCCTGCGCGCCGAGTGAAGCGCGCTCAGGCCAGAGCATCGAGAAAGGCCAGGTCCTCGGCCTCGTGGGTCCCGTGCCGGTCGATGCAGCAGACTCTCTCGCACCCGGGGCAAAAGAGGGCCGTATACGCCTCGATAAGAGGGCTTGCGGCCAAGTAGGCGGCCTTGAGGCGCGATGCGCGCTCCTTCACGTCCTTCTGACCTCCTCGGGGATGACGGCCCCCTCCCTCAGAATCCGGGGCTCCTCCCCGGTGGCATCCAGTATGGTGGAGGGCGGCCCCCCGGGCGTGCGCCCGCCGTCAAGGAGCAGGTCGAGCCCCCGGGGGAAGTATCGGATGAGGACCTCCGGGTCCCGCGCGGGGGGCTCCCCCGAGGGGTTGGCGCTGGTGGCCGTGACCGGAAAGCCCGCCTCACGGGCCAGGGCCAGGGCTGCCTTGCCGCCGGGCATCCGCGCGGCCACCTTGCCCCCGGCCGTCACGAACTCCGAAAGCCCCTCCCTGGCCTCGAAAAGAAGGGTCAGGGGGCCCGGCCAGTAGCGCTTCATCAGGGCCCGGGCCAGGGGGCTTATCCTGCCGGTAAGCACGGAAAGCTCCTCGGGCGAGGAGACTATTAGGGGCAGCGTGCGCTCCCGGGGCCTTCGCTTCAGCTCATGGAGTCGCCCGAGGGCCCTCTCGTTGTCGAACTTCACCCCCAGGGCGTAGTAGGTCTCCGTGGGATAGGCCACGATGCCTCCCTCCCGCAAGACCGCCACCGCCTCCCGCAGGGCCTCCGCGAGGCCGTCCTCAAGGCGCATGCTCCTCACGGGGGATCCATGGCCCCCTTTTTGGAAATCCGCAGGTGATGGGGGAGGAGAGACTGGTCCCCGGGGACCAGTCCCGTGGGGGCCGGCCCTTCGGAGCACAGGAGGAGCATGGAGCCCCTGGGCATCTCAAGCACCCCGGAGAGCACGTCGCACTTCGACTGAAAGAGGAAGAAGACGTCCTTCCTCCGCTCCGAAAGCAGGGTCTCGAAGTTCGCCATCCCCTTGCTGATGACCAGCGTTCCCTCCTCCTGGAACGCCCGCCGGAACTCCTCCGAGGTGCTCTGAAGGATGGTGCCCACGCCGTCGGAGCCGTTTTCCATCACCGCGACCTGCTCCGGCAGCCCGCTCTCCCGGGCGTCCTCAAGGGTGCAGTCGTTTATTACGGGGGCGCCCTTTGCCGCCGCCGCAACGGGCTTTCCCAGGGAGAGCACTTCCTCCATCAGAAGCCCGTCCAGGACGGCCTCCCCGGCGTTATCCAGAAGATATAAAACCCTCCCGGCCGCCTGGAGCCTTTCTCTGAGCATCTCCCCGTGGTCCAGCGCGAGGGGCGCGGCGAGGGCACGCTCGATGGTGCCCTCCACGTCCACCGTGCTGAAGAGGCCGAAGTCCATGATGTTTCCGGCGATGGCAAGCCGGGCGGCGGTCGAAAGCGGGTCGGGGCTTGACCGTACGGTCTCCCTCAGGCGCGGATAAAGCTCCAGGGCCGCCCGGGTGGAGCGCGCCTTCACCTCCCGGAAGGGGTCCCT
>JARRLN010000136.1 GCA_037386965.1 Nitrospirota bacterium | reverse complement strand
GACACGGTCCGGCCGGATACGATCCGGAGCGACCGGACACGGTCCGGAGCGATAGGACACGGTTCGGGCCAGCAAAACGGAGGAGGGTTAGGTACTACAGGGAGACCGATTCCGGAGATGAGTGGAAAAGAGGGCTAATTCCTGCGGCGGGCCAAACTCTGAATGAACCTGGCGACCTCGGCGTTCTGCACATAGACCCATTCATCGGCTCGCTCGGGGTCCCTTGCGATATAGACCCACTTGTTCACCCTCCTGGGGTTGTCCGTCAGGTAGAAGACCTTGTCGTGCCGGTCGCTGCTCGGGATATCATGGAGGATGAAGGCCACCTCGGGCACCAGGTCGGGCGAGATGTACCAGCGCTCGTCGGCCTCCCGCGGGTCGTCGGTGATATATATCCAGGTGTCGGCGCCATCAGGGGTGTCGGTAACAAGAAACGACTCTATGGCCAGCGCCGGCTGGCTGTTCAAGAAACACAAGAGAGCGCCCAGTATGAAAATCCCCCGCATCCTGCATCTCCCTTCATCATTCTCAAGCGCTTTACTATAACACAGCCCTCCGGGGTTCCGACACCCCGCGACGCCCATGGACCTTCCCGGGCCTCACCGCCCAGAGAGCGCATATCCACCGGGGCATTCCGGGGGCAAGGCCGAACGCCCTTGTTCTGTACCCGCACCCCGCTGATATAATACACGCATGTCCGTCCCGCCCGAAGACCACAAGCACCGCCCCTCGCCGGAGGAACTGAAGGAGGAGAACCGCCGCATACGGGTGTTCCCTCAGACAGATTTCGGAGAACTTCTTTCCGAACAAGGGCCGCGTCTTCGACATCGTGATACGCCCCCGCCTGGAGCGCGTCATCCGCGAGCGCTTCCCCCCGGTCCACTGCGACGGCGCCCAGGACCTCTCCTGGAACTGAGAGGGGCCTCCTTGTCCGGGCGCTGGCTTTTCCCGAAGCGCACCCTCCGGAGCAGACACGGCGCTACCCGCGGCCTTGCAGCCTCACGGCTGGCGATATAGCGGGATGCGGCCCTTCGCCTTTCCAGCAGGGGTCCCCGAAAAGTCGCAAGACTTTTCCGGGCTGGTTCTAATGGCCGAAGAAACCGCGGGCCTTCTTGTCGGGGATGTGGTACAGAACGATGCCGTTTCTCCGGCAGTACTCGACGACCTCGCCGTCCTTGACCGAGCCGCTGGTGGCCACGACGGCCTTGACCCCGGCCTCGTGTAGCACCTGCACGCCGTCTGTGAAGGGGAAGAAGCTGTCGCTGGAGGCCACGGCGCCCCGGGGGTCGTGGCCCGCGTATCCGGTCAGGTTCACGGCAAGGCGCGCCCCGCGCACGCGGGCCTGCTGGCCCACGCCGTTTCCGATGAGCATGCCTCCCTTGACCAGCGTCACCGTGTTGGAGTTGCTCGTATCCCCGATGGCCTTGGCCAGAAGCATGTCGTCCTCCTGCTCCGGGGAGGCCTCCCCGTGCTTCTTGAGGTCGGGGTCCTTGAGGTCCAGCACATAGGTGTAGTTGGGCTGAAGGAGAAACCCTCCGCGCACGCAGCGGAACCTGGGCGCGGCATCCAGGCTTCCCCTGCCGAGCTCCCGAAGGGCGGGGTTAACGAGGAGGCGGCACTTGTCCCCCTTGCGCTTGAACATCCCCACCGCCTCCTCGGCGAAGGCCGGGGCGATGATGCCGTCCAGCACGCGGCGCTGCCCCCCGGGCATCCCGTGGGTGAGCATGGCCTCAGAAAGCTCCTCGGTCATGTCTAGGTTGACCATGACCAGGCCGCCGAAGATGGCCAGGGGGTCACCCTCCACCATCCTTCGGACCACGGAGAGAGGGTCTCCGCCCTGGGCCGCCCCGCAGGGGTTTCCGTGCTTCACTCCCACGGCGATGGGGGGCACCTTTCCCCTGTTGAGGTCGAAGGCTGCGGCTATGTGGGTCACCGTCTGCACCAGCCGGTCCAGGTCGGCAAGGTTGTTGAAGCTCGGGTCGGTCCCGGCCACCAGGGAGAACCTCGCCAGCGCCAGGGGGTCGTCCGCCTGCGAGGCATAAAGGGCCGCCGGCGTCTGATAGCCGTTCTCCCCGTACTTGCAGCGGAGCACCTCCCTGCCGGAAAAAGAGAAAGTATCGCTCATGGCAGTATTTCCTCCGGGAATGGCTTTTCTTGCGGTGGGCAATTATACCCGCTCCTGGCGGCGGGTTCAAGCGCGGCGCCGCGCGGAGATGGAGGGGAAGGCGTCTCCAGGCTCCGGAAGCCCGGTATGACCGGCTTTTGACTGATGATATACTGTCCCTGAGCTATGGTCCTTTTTCCCGTTTCGACGGTGCTTGCCGCAAGCCCCGGATACTGCGAACGCTTCATGCGGCGGGTGAGGCGGCCTGCTCAATATGGATGCACATGGTGGTTCAAAGGGGATGCAGCTTTTTAACATAATAACGATACTCCTCGTCCTTTCGGCCCTCTTTGCGTACGTGAACCACCGCTTCATCAAGCTGCCGATGACCATCGGCCTGATGCTGATTTCCATGCTCGTTTCCCTGGCCTTCGTCTCCATGGGCCACCTGGGCCTGGGCCTTGAGGCCGGCCGCACGGGCGCCTTCTTTCTCAGAAGCGTCAATTTCGACAAGACGCTGATGGTCGGGCTGCTGGGCTTCATGCTGTTTGCCGGGGCATTGCACCTGGACGTCAACGACCTGCTCGAGCACAAGTGGGAAATCGGGGTGTTCGCCCTGACCGGGCCGGTCCTTTCGACCTTTCTGGTGGGAAGCTCCATGTACTTTGTGCTTGCCTGGCTTGGAATCGACATGAGCTATATCTACTGCCTCCTTTTCGGGGCCATCGTCTCGCCCACCGACCCCATCGCCGTGCTGGGCATCATGAAGGAGGCCCGGGTCCCGAAGGCCCTGGAAACAACCATTTCGGGCGAGTCCCTCTTTAACGACGGCGTAGCCGTGGTGGTGTTTCTCATTCTGCACGGCATCGCCACCGGGGAGCATGCGGCCACGCCGGGCGACGTGTCCGTCATGTTCGTCAAGGAGACCTTCGGCGGCTTCGCCTTCGGCCTGGCAATCGGTTGGCTGGCCTACAGGGTTCTGAAGAGCGTGGACAACTACCAGGTCGAGATACTCGTCACCCTGGCCCTCGTCACCGGGGGATACGCCCTGGCCCTTTCAATCCATACGTCGGGCCCCATCGCCATCGTCGTCTCGGGCCTTCTGGTGGGAAACGTCGGCCGCAAGTTCGCCATGAGCGACAGGACCCGCGAGAGAATCGACGTATTCTGGGAGCTTATCGACGAGATACTGAACGCCATCCTGTTCGTGCTTATCGGCCTGGAGCTGCTGGCCGTCACGGTGACCGGGCGGTTCGTCCTGGCAGGGGCGGCGGCCATTGCCGTGGCACTCCTGGCGCGGCTCGTCTCGCTGGCGGTCCCCTCCG
>JARRLN010000135.1 GCA_037386965.1 Nitrospirota bacterium | reverse complement strand
CCGCCGCACCAAGGATCTCTTTTAATCACCCCAAATAATTCTCCCCAAAAAAACCGAAAAACATCTTTAAAAAAGATAAAACTGTGATATAATGGCAGCAGTTTTTGAACCACAAGAATGAAAGGAGCGGTCTATGGACGTTATCAGGGAAATCAGGAAACAGAGCCAGCAGAGGGTGAAGGAGCTGAATAACCTCACCCGGGACATTGCCAGGGAGCTAAGCGCGCTCGTCGCCCTCTTGCCGGAGAGGCGGAGGGCTAAAGCGATAGATGATTACCTCCAGAGCATCAAGGACCAGGCCCTGGCCGAAGGCGCTCCGAGGAGAAGGGGCAGGCCCAAGGGCGTAAAGAAGGCCCGCAAAAAGGCCAAGACGGCCAAGAAGGCCGCCCGCCGCGGACGGCCGCCCAAGAAGGCCGCCAAGAAAGTCGCCAAAAAGGCGGCCAAGAAGGTCGGCCGGAAAAAGGTCGCCCGGAAAAAGGCCGCGCCGAAAAGGGCCGCCAAAAAGGTCGCCAGAAAAGCCGCTCCGGTAGCCCCCAAGAGGGAAGAAATCACTCCCCCGACGGAAGGGACGAGCTAGAGACTCCTTATATTAGAAAGGTCGCGGCAGAGGACCGAACGCAAAGGGGTCATGTGCGCAGCGTGGCCCCTTTTTATTTTGACCCTCCAATTCCGAAAATGAGCGAGGCTTGTAAAGTCCGCGCCCGCCTCACGGACGCGAAGGCCCCCGCTGCACTATCTTCCGCACCCACTTCTCCGTAAGCCCGTACTTCCGGGCCAGCTCCCGGTGGTTCAGGCCGGTGAACTCCCTCCGTATCCGCTCGTCCCGCCGCCTTTTCATCAGGCTGTCGAGCTTGGGAAAGTACACGTGCATCCCGCCCAGGTACTCCGCCAGCTTGAGCGTGTTCTCCACGCCCACCACGGCAGCCATCTGGCGGTAGCCCTCCGGAAGCTCCTCGGCCGTAAGCTCCCGGGCGAGCTCCCTTATCAGCGCCTCGCCCTTCATCCCGCCCCAACATACACCCCCGGGGCGGAACCCGTCCACGGGAACGCGTTCCCATACGCCGTTCCGGGCACCAGTGCCCCTTAGCACCATGCCCTTCAGCACTATCGCCGTACCATTACCGTTTGACACCGTGGGGCCCGCCCACTAAAATATCCCATCTTCCGTGAGCGCGGAGAGTCCATGAGGGTAAAGAAGTGCCGTTACTGCCAGACCAACATCCCCAGCGGGGCACGCACCTGCCCGTACTGCGGCAAGCGGCTTTGGTCGCAGGCGGTGGTTACGGCGGTCATCGTCGTCGTGCTTCTCATTGCCCTGGGCGGGCTTTACAGGGCGCTTGAGACCCCCGCGGCCAAAGGCCCCGCCCCGGAGGGCGCCCAGGGCCTCTGCGCGGAGGCGGACATCCCCGAGCAGGCGGCGGCCTTCTGCAAGGACGTGGGAGAGACCGCCTACCTGGTGAGCAACGGCCAGCGGCTGGGCGTCATCGCCGGGGTGGCCTCCTCCGGCGGAAAGGACTCCTACTCATACATCATCGAGGAGCGGGACGGCGAGCGGTTCCTTCAGCCCACCTGGGAGGTCAGGGCGCAGTAGCCCCCCTGCCCGCGGGGAGACACCCCCGCCTCCCCGTGCTACAATCGGGGAGAACGGGCAAAACCGAAAGGAGCGCCATCCGATGAAAAGGCTCTTCCTCCTTGTTGCGATTCTCCTGGGCCTGGCCGCCTGCGCCCCCCGGTGGCAGAGCCCCGGCAAGACGGACACGGACCTGCGCCAGGACACGTTCGCCTGCAAGGTCATCGCCAGGGAATCGGCCACCGTCACTTACACGGTCAAGCAGAAGCAGAAGGACACCATCTACGCCGAGCCCGTGGTGAAGCGCCGGGTGGACCACGACCTCTTCGAGAAGTACTTCACCGAGTGCATGCAGAGCCGGGGCTGGGAGAAGAAGTAGCCCGCCCCATGAAGCCGCCCGGGAGCTTCACCTTCGGCATCGAGCGCCTCCACAGGGGGGCCTACAGGCTCACCGCCTCCCAGCTCCTGCCCCTGCCCCGGGAGAAGGCCTTCACCTTCTTCGAGGACCCCGCCAACCTCTTCGCCATAACGCCGGGCTGGCTGGACTTCCGCATGACCGACCCCCGGCAGGCCGAAAGGGGCGTCTTCGAGGGCGCGGAGTTCGACTACACCATCCGCTGGGCCGGCCTGCGCATCCCCTGGCGAAGCCGCATCGTCGATTACCATCCGCCGGAGAGGTTCCGCGATATCCAGGTCAGGGGGCCCTACGCCTACTGGGGCCACCTGCACGTCCTCGAGGAGTCACGGACTCCTTCTCATAAACCCGGTGGAGGTGTTCAGAAGACCAAGCGTACCGGCGAGGTGTCGGACCGGGCCGCGGCCCGGCAGACCCTGATGCGCGACGAGGTCCTCTACGCCCTGCCCCTGGGCCCTCTGGGCAGGCTCCTTCACATCTGGAAGATAGAGGAGCAGCTCAGGGACATCTGGCGCCACCGGGCGGCGAGGATAGACGCCTGGGCCAGGGAGGCCTCGGGCGGCGGCCCCTGAGGGCCGCCCTCACTGCGCCTTGCGGGGCGCTCCCTCCCGTCCCGGTTCATCCTTCCGCGGGTTGATGCACACCGCCACTTCGTTTCCGCAGGAGCCGCAGACGTGGCTCTCCCAGTACTGCCCCCTGCCGTCCACCAT
>JARRLN010000134.1 GCA_037386965.1 Nitrospirota bacterium | reverse complement strand
GTGGCCGCCGACCTCGCCGACGTGATCCTGTTCGGCTCCTTCCTCGCCTGGGCCGTCGTGGACCGTATCTCCATGAAACGGCGTACGCAGCGGCCGATCCCGTCCGCCCCGCCCAGAGGCATCAACGACGTGCTGCTCGTATTCGCCGGCCTCGGCGTCTACGTGACCTTCGTCCTGTGGCTGCACCAGGCCTGGTTCGGCGTGGCACCGTTCGGCTGAGAGACGGCGCCGGTCGCCCGGCAGGGCGAGGCCCTCGAGCGGCTCCTCGTCGCTCGCTTCGTTCTGCAAACGCCGCTGAGCTTCGGTGAGCAACCGACCGTGTGGATTTCGAATCGGGTCCTCGCCGGGGTGAATTGCCTTCAGCTTCTGCCGGATAGTCTTGACGTGGGTGTCGACCGTGCGTTCAAGGCTCATGTCCGGCTCTTCCCAGATCCGGCTCATGAGCTGCTCCCTCGTAAATATCCGCCCGGGGCTGTCTATGAGGACGCGCAAAAGCCGATATTCATACCGCGAAAGCTCCAGGGGTTCCCCATGATATGAAATGGTATAGCGCCCCTCGTCGACGGAAAACTCAGGGGGCCAGAGCGGCGATTCCGCCTTCTGAGGCTCTCTACGGACAGCCGACATTCTCCTCAGCACGGACCTGACCCTTGCGGTTAGCTCCCTTGGGCTGAAAGGCTTGACCACGTAGTCATCGGCCCCTATCTCCAAGCCCACCACCCGGTCCACCTCGCCCGAGCGGGCGGTCACGAAGATGACGGGCGTGTCATATGTGGCGCGTATCTCCTTTAGGAGTTCAAACCCGTTTACGTCGGGAAGTCCTATGTCGAGAATGACAAGGGCGATACCGTCTTGGCCCAGACGTTCTCGAGCCTCCTTGCCGGTAGCACAACAGACAGGTTCATAGCCTTCCGTGGAAAGGGCATAGGAAATGTTATCAGCTATCGCCGGCTCGTCTTCAATGACCAAAATCTTGACCATAAATATGGATATTTTATACCATAAATGCACGCGGCCAAGGAATCCATGGCGAAGAACGAAATTCACTCTTGCTTTAAGGGGCTTCTTTCCTGGCCACCGTAATCGCCCACCATGGGCCATCCGTCCTGCCGAGGACCGCTGCCCAGTACCACGAGGATATGTCGCTCCAGCTGTTTCCGGCTTCGTCGAACACCCGCTCGCAGACATCGAGCGTTTTCCCATTCTTGTCAGCCTCGACACATCCCCAGAAATTCCCCTCGGGGTCTGTTCGCACGGGCAGCGGCTTGACCGAATACCCGCTGCCCTTAAGGCAATCGGCGGCGGGATGAAGTTTCCGCGTCTCTTTCCTTACCCAGCGGATTATTATCTCCTGAGAGCCGTCGGTGAACCGGGCAATATGGCCGGGGAACCCACGGACGAAACCCTTCTCGTCTTCTGTGAGCTCAAGACGCATGAGCGGTCTTCCATTGAATTCGGAGGGCCACGCATTAAATTGGACGGGCGCGCCCGGGCTGGCCGCCCTCATTCCCACCAGGGGCACCAGGGCGGCTATCACGTGAAGCGCTATCCATATCCGTGCTACGTGCATTGCAGTTCCCCTTTGCTTTTTCCCATGCGACGGTTGAAGCGGAGTATTGCTACGGCAATCAGCGCGAAGACCGCAAGTCCTATGCCCTGGTGCGCCCATGCGGGGCCGTGCAGGATGCCGGACTCCGTGTAGAAAAGGGCCGATGACCTCAGCACGTTGCCCAGGAATATCACAAGCATGGAGAAACTGTGCGTAAGCCAGGTTCTGGCCGAACTGTGCTCCGCAAGGCAGGCCAGTGTGAAGTTCAGGTACAGGCCGGTCCAGAGCATCCGGACTCCGGTACATGGGGCGTCGATGGAGATCACCTCCCCCGCCCAGTAAAGGCAGGTCCCTTGTGCGTGGACCTCGTATCCCGTAAGGCCGATAAGTCTGGAAGAGATCACCGCCGTAAGGGCTCTCACGGGATAGCCGAGATAAAACTGAAGCGAGGCGATGATGGGGAGCGACAGGAGCAGGAGACCTACGACCCCCACATGCACCGGCCTGCCGAGGCGGGACGGGCTCAGCGTGCAGCCGATGGCCATCACAGCGAGCGCCGCCCTGCCAAGAGCGGGCATCGAGGAGTAGGTCAGAATGTATGCGAAGACAAAGATGGACGAAAGGGCCAGGTGCGAGGCCTTGAGCGCGCTTCCCCTGCCCTTCCGGAGGATGAAGAACAGAGCCGTCCCCAGGGCCAGGAGGCCCCAGGGCTCGTCCGAGGAGTCGGTCATCCTCGCCGCGTACCACGTCCACACCGGCCAGAAGGCCAGAAGCTGAAGAGCCAGAAACAGGGTCACCCACGACATCTTATCTCCACCTTTCGGGGGCCATCTTTCTGAAGTGCTTCCAGCCCATGTACAGGAACATGACGCCGATTATGGAAATGAGCAGGTAGGTCTCTGGCTCAGGCACCGTGGAGACGTCGCCACCCACGGCGTTGTTGGAGACACCTTGGGGCAGCGGAAGCGGCAGCTTGATTTTCGTGACCTTCCCCGTCGCATTTCTTACCACGTCGTCCACCGCGACAAAGGACGTATACGCCGTGAGCAGGTTATACGTAAGTCCCAGCCTGGTTATCTCCTGCTTGCGCTCATCCCCGTGGTCCAGCCGTTCGTAATCACCCAAGGTCTTGATGCGATGTCTCGCCCAGAGGTATC
>JARRLN010000133.1 GCA_037386965.1 Nitrospirota bacterium | reverse complement strand
AAAGGCCGTCCCGCGCCGCCATCGTCCTGATGTCAATCCTGTCCGTTTTCCTTTTCGCCCTGGGGCTCGGCGTCTCAGCGCTCTTCGGGGGGCTCTGACGGGGCGCGTTCTCAGCTAGGGAGCCGGAGGCCTCGGGCCTCTCTATCGGGCCCTGAGCTTGGAAGTCGGCACGGCGTGACCCGGACCTGGCGATTCAGGTTCTTCCTGAACACCCCAGCCGTTTCATCTTCTGATGACTATGTAGTAGCCCTCCGAGCGGAACCGCCCTCGGCCCCTCGGTGCTTGTTTCATGCCTTTATCCACACATGGGAGGCCGCAAGAAAGTCATTGTAATTCGTCCAGGCCGTTGCTAATCTTTCCGTATGAAAGGCACGCGGAGGAGCCGCGTAAGCTCGTTCTGCAATGTCTAGGCGACCGCCTTTTCCACATCCATACTTCTCTTCACGTCCGGGATGGCGGTGGTTTATCCTGGCGACCGTTCTCATAGGCGCAACGATGTCCGCCCTGGATGTGAGCATCGTAAATATCGCCATGCCGACTCTCAAGAGAGACTTTATCGTTTCGCTGGCGACGATTGAGTGGGTGGCATTGGCCTACATGCTCACGCTTACCATCTTTTTGCCGCTCTTCGGGAGGATTGCCGACATGTACGGCCGGTCCAGGCTTTATAATGCCGGGTTTGTGGTCTTCACCATCGGCTCCGCCTTTTGCGGCATGTCACCATCGGCCGGCTTCATGATAGGTTCGCGCACCGTGCAGGCTTTAGGGGCCGGGCTGTTGCAGGCGAACTCCATCGCGATAATCACGGCGGCGTTTCCTTCCTCCGAAAGGGGGAAGGCCATCGGCATCCAGGGAGCCGTCCAGGCGGTCGCCATGTCCATTGGCCCGTTCCTGGGCGGCGTTCTCATAGCCACGATGGGCTGGCGAGCCGTATTCTTTATAAACGTACCGATAGGCATCCTGGGGACGCTGGTCGCCCTCCTTATCCTGCCCCGTGATGAGGTGAAAAAGCAGAAGGAGAAGGTGGATTACCTTGGCGCCGCTCTTTTCACCTCCGGGCTTCTCTTCCTGGTGCTGGCCTTTAACGAGGTCGTCAAGCTGGGCTTGACATCGCCGAGGATTATCCTGTACTTCGCCCTCTCGGCCGTGCTGCTTGGCCTCTTCGTCATTACGGAACTCAAGGTTACATATCCGCTTGTAGACCTTAAGATGTTCAAGAGCTTCACGTTTTCCGCGGGCAATATGACCGGCATGATGTCCTATTACGTGCTTTTTTCGATAATGTTCCTGATGCCTTTCTACCTGGAAAGGGTGGTCGGCTACAACGTGGCGCTGACGGGCAGCCTGCTTGTGCCGATACCTCTTGCCATGGCGGTCGTGGCCCCCCTGGCCGGGAGCGTATCGGACAAGTACGGCCCGAGGCTGATGACCACGGCGGGCATGCTCCTCTCTGCGCTGGCCTGTTTTCTCCTGATGCTGCTGGGCGAGTCCTCTCATCTCGGCATGCTTGTGGGTATACTGATAATGCTTGGCATGGGGATAGGGCTTTTTACGCCGCCCAATAACAGCGCGGTAATGGGCGCCGCCCCCAAGGATAAATTGAGCGTGGCAGGCGGCCTCTTGAACATGATGCGCTCCATGGGGCTCATATTCGGCGTGGATATCTCCGGCCTCATATTCACCAGCCTGGAGGAGAAAGGCGTGGTGGAGAAGGGATTCTACGATGTCCAGCATATATTCCATAACCAACTCATACCTGTTTCGGTAAAGGACAAAGCCTTCATGAAGGGATACCTCGTCGCGCTGGGAGTGCTTGTGGCACTGAGCCTGCTCTCGGCGTTCCTGTCGGTCTTGAGAAACGAGAAGCCCGAGGAAGGGCCCGGCGGCCATGCCGAAAGGCCGTCCCGCGCTGCTGTTCCCTGACGTCAACCCTCTCAATTCTCCTTTTCGCCCTGGGGCTCGGCGTATCCGCGCTCTTCGGCGGGCTCTGACGGGCGCGTCCGCAGAGTGGGGTCGAAGCCTCTGGGCAGCCGCCTCGCCCTTCCTTATGGTCTTTGTGAAATCGGGGGTTGACATGGCGAGAAGGCTGGACTATATTAGTACATAAGCAGGAACTTTAAAGGAGAAGGCGTGAAGGAATCGGCTGAGCTGTTCAGGCTGCTTTCCGTGGACAAGAGGATAGAGATCATCGAGCAGCTCAAAAAGGGGCCCATGAGCGTCAATGCCCTGGCGGACGCCCTGAAAATAACCCAGTCGGCGGTGTCTCAGCACCTGCGGGTGCTGAAGGCCGCCGGCCTGGTACGGGACGAGAGAAAGGGGTACTGGGTTTACTATTCCCTGGACCGCGAGGCCCTGGAGAAGTGCCGCCGGAGGCTCAACAGAATATGCACCTGCGGGTGCATGGAAGGCAAGAAGAAAATACAACGCGTAAGGGTCACCAGGGCAAGCTAATATTTTTTTCTCATGTATATGAGTATCCGCGCATATCCTAATAGAAAGGAGGTGAACGATATGCCACGCGCCGCCAAGGAAGAGAAGAAGACCGGCGAAACGCAGAAGCCCGGGACGAAGAAGGGCTCGGAGAAGGGCTGCGGCTGCGGTTGCCTGCCGCCACTGAAATCGAAATAGCACAAACCGGACGGGGGGCGGACTCTCGCCCCCCGTGCCTTCTCTGGGAGGAGAGGATGAAAGAAACGGTTCTGGTGCTGTCCCTCTGGGTGCACCTGCT
>JARRLN010000132.1 GCA_037386965.1 Nitrospirota bacterium | reverse complement strand
GCCCATATGGTGGCTCTCCCGGAAGCTCTCGCAGGGATAGACGTCCCCCGTCTCGGTGAGGACCACGTTCAGCCGCCCGGCGTAGCAGGGGAGCTGTGCCTTCCGCTCCGCCGCCGTGCGATGGATGAGTCTCCGCTGGATGACGTCCTGGGCCGCTATCACCCGGGCCCCTCTGAAGCGGTAGGTCGAGGCGCTTCCCTCCTTGAGCTTCCGTTCCAGCCTGCGCGCGGCCCTCAGGTACTTCGCCAGGTCAACGTCCTTGTAGGTGCCCTCCGCCACGTCCCCGCGCACCAGGGAGATGGTATGGGTCTTTATTCCGGGCAGTTCCCCGGCAAACCGGATGATGTCATACATGTCGTCCTGGTTTGCCCGCGTAAAGACGGTATTGACGCCGAGCTCGAAGTTGCTATAGGCATCGAGCAGGTCCGCCAGGGCCTCCCGGGTCCGGAGGAGCTTCTCGAAACTCCCCGGTACCCCACGCAGGGCGTCGTGCTTCTCCCCGAGGGCATCCAGGGAGAGCTTTACCGTGACCACGCTTCGCGGGCAGGAGCGGAGGACCTCCTCGGTCATCTCCCTAATGCGCCCGGGCATGAGGGCGTTGGTGGGAAGCAGGATGATGGAGGGCCTGGTCTGCTCGTAAAAGACCCGGCAAAGGTCGGGAAGGTCCTCCCTGAGAAAGACCTCTCCGCCGGAGAAAGCAAGCCAGAGGAGCGGGCCCACAGAGGGGGCCAGGCGGCGGACCTCGTCTAGGGAAAGCTCATCGCGATGCTCCTTTGCATTATCCTGGTAAAAGCAGAAGGGGCACCGGGCGTTACAGCGCCGGGTGACGAAGAAAGTCAGGTGCACGGGACGCCTCTTGCGGAAGACCGAGGGCAGAAAGCGCGCCTTGGAGTACATCAGCGCCTCCAGAGGAGGCCCGTCAACCCTCCGGCCACCACGGCCAGGGGATAGAGCGCCGTATAATAAAGGAGGGCCTTGAGGCCGAAGGCCCTTCCACCCGTCCGAAAGAGGGCCGAGGCGAACCCCCGGTTTATGGCGAGGTTTGCGCCGCAGACGGCCAGAAGCGCCAGGAGGGCGTAGCCGCTCCCCGCCGTGACGCCCAGGGCGAGGAGCACCAGTGAAAGGGCCCAGGCCAGGGAGTTGGCCTTCAGCTCCAGCGATGCGGTGCCCGAGTCCGTGAGGAGGTCCCGGTTCGCCAGGGAATAGATGCTCCAGTAGCGGGCCTTCCGGAAGGCGTTCCTGAGCGAGCCCGACAGTGTGAAGCCGAAGATGTGCTCCACCAGGAGGCCCGGGCACATGAGAAGCGGCACGCCGCGGCGTCTCAGCCGGTGGCTGAACTCCACGTCCTCCAGGATGGGGAGGAATCTTTCGTCGAACCCCCCGCTTGTGAGGAAAAGCTCCTTTCCTATGAGCAGGGCATGGGTGGCTACGTAATCGGGCTCGGCGCGCTTTGTCTCGGAGTAATGGACGAAGACCGACTGAAACATGCTGTAAAAGCCCGTGTCGTGGGGCACAGGCGTATAGGTGCCGCCCACGACCGCCTCGGGGTGCTGCGCTCTGCATCGGGCCGCAACGGCCAGTGTCTCGGGCCTGACGACGCAGTCGGCGTCTATGAAAAAGAGGATATCACCCCGGGCGTGCCGGGCTCCGGCGTTCCGGGCGGCGGAGGCGCCCCCCCGTGCGGGAAGCCGCACAAGCTGGACGGGATATGCCTCAATGACGGCTCTGGAGCCGTCATCGGAGCAGTCGTCGGCGACGATGACCTCATAGCGGGGATAGTGCGAGGAGCAGACGGCGGCGAGACATTTTGCTATGCTCTGCATCCCATTTCGGTTGGGGATGATGACCGAGATAAAGGGCTCCTGCCCGCCTTCCTGCACCATTAAGGCACAGTAACACATTCCCGAAAAGGGGGTCAAACAGGGGGCTTTATCCCCCGGCCTTCCGACCGCCTCCTTTCAGGTGCCGGAGCACGTCCCGGGGCCGGGGCAGAAGCAGGGGCACCCGCTTTTTGTACCGGTCGTACTCCTCCCCGAAGCGCGAGAGAAGGCGCCTCTCCTCCACGAATGCGCCCATGATGAAGTACAGGTCGGCCAGGGCGCTCACGGTGAGCCAGTTCCGGGTGACGTAGGGGTTGAAGGTGAAAAGCAGGATTCCCCCCAGGTACATGGGGTTTCTGGTAAGTCCGTATATCCCGGTGGTCACCAGCCGGTTTATGCGTATCCCCTCGATGTCGCCCTCTATGTGCCTGCCCCGAACGTAGGCCAGGGCCTGCCTGAGCCCCATGAACTCCGCCGTATCGAAGATATCGAAAGCCCTGAGGCCGACGTATGCACCCAGGAGCTGGAGGGCGTGCATGGGGATGCGAAGGGCGAGGGGTGCCGTCCAGAGGCGCGCGTCGGGGATAAGAACGATAAGATAGACGGCCAGGGCCGTGGTAAGGAAGCCAAAGGCGTTATAGAGAAACCGGTACCATCCCCGCACGAGCCGCTCTCCCAGGAGGCGGGCCACGAGGCCCTTGACGGCCGAGGTGACGCAGGCGCTGTGGACAAAGCCGAAGGCCAGAAACACGGCTGCCACCAGGGCGACCGCCTCATGCCAGGGCACGGCCGGGGTATCCTTTCCGCTTGCGCATACGGGTATTCTATCATTAGAGAGGGATATCACCATGAGGAGAATACTGCACATGGACATGGACGCCTTCTTCGCCGCCGTGGAGGAGCTGAGGCATCCGGAGCTTCGGGGAAAGCCGGTGGTCATCGG
>JARRLN010000131.1 GCA_037386965.1 Nitrospirota bacterium | reverse complement strand
GGAACTGGAAAAGACGCTCAAGGGCTACAAGTCCGAGGTGGCCCCCGACATGAAGATGACTCTCACCTGGGACAAGGACCTCATCTTTGCCGCCCGGACGTCCCGGGGTTACGTCATAGACTACGACGCCAGGGTGGAATGGGGCTGCATGCCCACGGAGTCCCTCCTGGCCAGCGTGGCCGCCTGCCTGGCCATCGACGTGGTGTCCTTCGTGCAGAAGATGCGGGGAGAGATCACGGAGTTCTCCATGGACGTCCTGGGCAAGCGCAACCCCACCCCGCCGCAGTACTTCACCCGCGTGGAGCTCCTGATAAAGGTCAAGGGCAGAAATCTCGACGACAGGAAAATGCAGAGGGCCGTATCGCTGTCCAAGGAGAAGTACTGCTCCGTCTACCACACCCTGCGCAAAGACCTGGAGCATGAGGTCCGCTACGAGATACTGACCGGTTAGTTTTTCATATATGGCATTGAAGCCTCAACCAATGCTTGGAGCCGCTTGCCGGCACTGTCATGCCGGCTGTTTGATGCGCGCGTAATTACTTCCGAGGCCGGGGAGCCGGGGACTCCTTCGCACTCGATTCAGATAGGGGAGACCCTCTTCTGAGAAGGGGGCAATACGAATCTTGAGGGTGGGATGAAGCAGAAGAATTGTTGGGAAGTGATGCACTGCCAGAGGGAGCAGGGCGGCAAGATGGCGGGTGCCTCCCCCTGTCCGGCGAGCACGGAGGCGCGCCTGAACGGCGTGCACGGGGGGCGCAACGGCGGGAGGGCCTGCTGGTCCGTGGCCGGCACCATGTGCGGGGAGGAGGCCTGCTGTGTCTTCGTCCGGCTTTACAGCGACTGCGGCAAGTGCAAGTTCTACCTCTCGGTCAGGCAGGAAGAGGCCGACTTCAAGTTCGCCCTGAGCCTGCTGAACATGCGGAGAAACTGCACCCTGGCCAAGGCCTGAAATAAAGCGAAAGGTCTCAGGCCCTCTCGGCCTGTTCTTCGGCAAGGGCGTCGAGCACCGAGCGGGCCAGTGTCCGTATCTCGCCGTCCTGCACGGTGCGGGCATCGAGAAGGAGGACCCCTTCCCTGATGCGGGCGATGACGGGAGGGTCTCCTTTCCTCAGCCGCTCTTCCAGGGCGTTGGGGCTCATTTCCCCCAGGGGCGCCACCGAGACGGCATAGGTCGGGAGGGCCTGCTCCGGCAGGGCCCCGCCGCCCGAGTATGCCGTGTCCCGGAGCACCGAGACCCGGGCCGGAGCGCCTTCCTTCCGGATGGCCGCCGCCATCCTCCGGGCCCGGCGCTTGACCGAGCCGGCCTCCTCGCAGAGCATCCTCAGGGTGGGTATCTCCGTCCGGGCGCGCTCCGGGTCGGCGTAGGTCATGAGGACCGCCTCCAGGGCCGCCAGGGTGAGCTTGTCTATCCTCAGGGCCCGCGTAAGAGGGTGCCTTTCGATGGCCTGGACAAGGGCCTTTCTCCCCACGACGAGCCCGGCCTGGGGGCCCCCGAGGAGCTTGTCGCCGCTGAAGGTGACCAGGTCGGGCCCCTCCCCGAGGGTGTCGGCCACCGAGGGCTCGCCCCCGATGCCCCACGGGGCGAGGTCCATGAGGCACCCGCTTCCCATGTCGTACATGACGGGCACGCCCCTTTCCCTGCCCAGCCGGACCAGTTCCCGCACCGGGACGTCCTCGGAGAAGCCCACGATGCGGTAGTTGGACTGGTGGACCTTCAGGATGAGGGCCGTCTCCGCGGTCAGGGCGGCCTCGTAGTCCCCGAGATGGGTCTTGTTCGTGGCGCCCACCTCCCGAAGAACGGCTCCGCTCTGGGCCATCACGTCGGGGATGCGGAAGGAGCCGCCTATCTCCACGAGCTCTCCCCGGGAGACGACGACCTCCCTGCCCCGGGCCAGCGCGCTTAGCGAGAGGAGGACCGCGCCTGCGTTATTGTTGACGGCGATGCCGTCCTCCGCCCCCGTGACGTCCCGGAGGAGCCGCCGCACATGGGCGTAGCGCTTGCCCCTTTTCCCCTCCGCGAGGTCGTACTCCAGGTTCGAATACCCGCGGGCCACGGCGAGCATGTTCTGGAGGGCCCGCTCGGGCAGGGGGGAGCGCCCGAGGTTGGTATGGATGACGATGCCCGTGGCGTTTATGACGGGGCGGAGGCTGAGGGAGCAAAGGGCACGGACCCGCTCCTCCATCCGGGCGGTGAGGTCTCCGCCCGGTGCCCCGGCCTCGCCTTCGAGGATGCGCTCCCTCTCGGCCTGGATGGCGTCCCGGACGCCCTGGATGACGTAGCGCCGGGGGTAGCGGGCAAGCCACTCCTCCCCGGCCGGACTTCTCAGCACCTCGTCCACGGAGGGAAGGCCCTTCAAAAGCTCCTTTGCGTCCACGACTTTTTGTACCACAGGGGCCGCCGGGGGGTCAATAAAGAAAGGCCGGGGGGGAGAGCCCCCTCGGCCTTTCCATGCGGCGAAACTGCCTCAGCGGGTGGTGAAGGTCCAGACGTCGCTTTCCGAAACTCCACCCTGGCCGTCGGCGGCCGCGACCTTCCAGTAATAGGTGGAGCCGGGATCCAGGCCCGAGACCTGCTGGGTTTGGACGGAGCTGTCCGGCGTGGCGGGCACGCTGCCGCTTCCATCGCCGCTACAGGCCATAAAGAGGAATCCCGCCAGCAGAAGCAGGAAGGCCAGGGCAAGGAGCCGCCGTCTCCTGCTGAGCCCGCCGGCCATGGCGATGCCCACCAGGATGAACCCGATGCCGCTTCCGGCCAGGAGGGTTCCCGCGCCCGCCGAGGCCACCTGGACGGTGCGCGTGCTCTCGGCATCCATGAAGGTGGGGTCCTTGGAGATATAAAGCGTATAGCCCACGTCATCGCCGTCGGGGTCGTCGCACCGCTCCCACCGGAACTCAAGCTCCGTCTCCAGGCCCTCCTGCCTGTCGGAGGGATAAAGGAGGCGGACCTTCCCCGGGGGATTGTTCGTCGTACCGGGTACCCCGATGCCGCTGACGGCCACGGTCACGGTCTGCTCGTCCGGGTCGTTTGAGGGTATGTCGAAACTGCCGCTGTAGGAGCACCCATTGGAGCCGCCGTCCCCGGCGTTCGAATCGACGGTGCACTGCCCGCTTTGGGGAGAGAAGGAAACGGTAACCGTGCACTCCTCGCCCTGCGCCAGGGAAAGCCCCGAACAGGCATCCTCCGCGACCGAGAAGGGCTCCTTCAGGGAGTACGCCCCGATGCTTCCCACGAGGAGGTCGCCCACACCGTCGTTTCTGACGGTAACGACCGCCTCGGCGCTTCTGCCCTCCGTGAGGGAGCCGAAGGTAACGGCATGGTCATCAGGGGGCTCGGCGGAATCCGTCACCGTGATGTCCGCCACCGCCTGGACGGTGCCGGTGCCGCTTACGCTCACGGTTATGGGGTTTTCGTCCGGGTCGTTTGACGGGATGTCGAAAGAGTCGCTGAAGGTGCCTTCGTTTGCGGGTTCGAAGGCCACGCTCACCGTACAGGTGCCCACCGGCGGCAGGGTCGTCCCGGAGCACT
>JARRLN010000130.1 GCA_037386965.1 Nitrospirota bacterium | reverse complement strand
CCTCAGCGGAGCCATTCCCACAGGCCTCGCTGCCATATGAGGACCTCCGGCGCCGGTACACCTGAGGCAGGATATCCTTTTAGATCCCACAAGTCGCCCTTTCGGGGAGGACGTGCAGGTTGTCCTCAAGGGGAAATCCTTTTGTCCCTCTGCCCTTATTTCCCAGACCCGGAGTAGGGGTGAATTCCGGCACCCCCTTCGAATCGGGTTACCTCAAAAGTTTGGTCATTTAGACCTCCTTTTGAAGTATTAGTGCCTCACGGCACTCGCGTTAGTTTATAGCAACAGCACGAAAATAGGCAAGGTTTTGGGGGATTGAAGGAAAGCTTTCTATAGGTTCAAGTTTGTAACCCGCACTCTTTTTCAGAGTCGGAACCAGTTACAACGAGGTGGCCCCCCCTACCTCTCCTCCACCGGATGCCCCCTCTCCAGCCATGCCTGCCAGCCCCGCCGGGATTTTGATTGCCCTGCTTGCGGCCTTCCTTACCCTCTCATCTTTCCATACACGCTCTCCGCGGAAACTCTCGCCGCGCGGAGCGGGTCGTTCAGGGCCGCTCTGGCGGCGTGCAGGGCGGCGCGCCCCCGGGCCGCGTGATGCCAGTCGTATTGAGCCAGGCGAAAGTGCAGCACGGCCCGCCGTTTTCTCACGCAGGAGAAGCTGTACGGATACCTCTTGACGGCTTCGTTAAGGATTATGAAGCCGTCCTCCCATATCTTCCTCGATGCCGTAAGCTGCGTTGTGTGCTTCCTGTGAAACGTCAAATACTCCGGCAGCAGGGCGAAACGCGTAATCTCGGCCATCTTGAGCCACATGTCGTGGTCGGCCGAGAAAATATCGGTCCTGAACGGCCCCGTCTCGGCAAAAAGCTCTTTTCTCAAGAGCACGCTCGAAGACGTCCTGATGGAGCACCGAAGCAGAAGCTCCTCCGGACCGACAAAACCCTTTTCGTCCTGCTCGACGGCGAAAAGCTCAACGTCGTTCTCATCTATTACCTTCACCTTCGTATAAACAAACCCGATGTCCGGATATTGCTCCAATAGTGCGTTCTGTTTCCGGAGCTTTTGCGGAGCCCAGAGATCGTCGTGGTCCATGAAGGCGATAAGCTCCCCCTGTGCCTCCGTCACGCCCAGGTTCATGGAAGCGGCGACGCCGCGATTTCCCCCTCGGGGGTGCGACAGGACGCGTACGGCGGGATATCTTTTCAGAATATCCCTGGTGCCGTCGGTCGAGCCGTCGTCCACCGCGATGACCTCCAGCGGGGGATAATCCTGCTTGAGAACGCTGTTCAGGGTTCTTTCGAGAAAACGCTCCGAATTGCAGCAGGGTATTATTATCGAAATAAGGTATGGCACCCGCGGCACCCCCTACTTTTTCTCCACCGGATACCCCCGCGTGAGCCATGCCTGCCAGCCCCCGTCCAGGGCGTAGGCGTGGGTGAAGCCCATCTGCCTCAGCTCGCGCGCCGCACGGGCGCTGGTCCGCTCGTTCGGTCAATCACAGTACAGGACCAGGGTCTCCCCGGGGGAGTACTTCCCGGCCCATGAGGCCACCTCTCCGGGGTCTTCCCGCACCGCGCCCTTTATCTTGTATTCGCTCTTTTGCCACTGCCTGGGGTCGCGCACGTCCAGGACCACCAGGCCCTCCTCGCCGAGGGAGGTTCTCCTCGCCGAGGGACGCCCTGAGCTTCTCCGGCGACATCCGCGGGGCGTAGGTGAGGCCGCTCCGGAGGGGCGCGCACCCCAGCACGGTTAGCGCGGCCATCATGAGGGCCAGAAAAAACCCCTTCGTGCGATGCCTGCCTTGCCCCATGGAGAAATTATATCACTCCCCGGCAGGGCCGCACCCTCAGTGCGGGCCCGGCTCGGGCCGCCCGTCTTCATCTTTCCTTCACACTTCCAAAGGTAAAATATAGCAACTCTTAGAAAGGGGGACGCATGGGGAAAGGTAACGCAAAACGGAAGAAGGCCGCCCAGGCCCGGCAGGCCCGCAAGAAAAGCACGGGCCGGATTCTCTGGGGCGTGGCCGCGCTGGCGGCCCTTGTCCTGGTGCTGGCCTTCGGGGGGGTCTTCCCCACCAACGGCTCGGCGCAGGGACGGTCTTTTTCGGTACAAGGGGGCGAGACCCGGCCCGTGGTCAATCCCACCTATTACGTGGGCGCTGCCCGGGCAGCCTACACCGTGGCCCAGAGCCACAGGGAGGTCCTCGACGGGGTCTACTGCTACTGCTACTGCGACCAGCCGCCCTTCTACCACAAGAGCCTTCTCAGCTGTTTCGTGGACAACCACGCCTCCACGTGAGGCATCTGCCAGGAAGAGGCCTTGTTGGCCTCCAAACTAGCGGATGACGGAAAGTCCATGGACCAGATAAAGAAGACCATCGACTCCCGGTACGGGAAGTAAAGCCCCCCATCATCCGGCTGCCGCCCTGCCTCACGCGAAGCAGGGCGGCCTCTTTTCCGGGGGCTCTCCGCCCCTGCCCTCATCCCCCGTCCCGGGGGTTACGGGCCCGGCCCGCGGCTTTTCCCCGGGCTGGCCGTTTTCCCCGTAAATTCAACATCTTTTGCCCCTTCAGGGGTGGCTATCTGAGGCCCGGATAGGGTATAATAAATAGTTATCTAAACCCGCCCGGTCCCCGGAGGGCGCGCCCCCTTTTCTGAGGGATGGCGCGGCAGGGTCCGGGCGTCATGAAAGGGCTTCCCGTGAAGAACTTCGAGGAGGACATGAAGAAGAACCCGACGACCAAGGAGAGCATCTACGGCGCCGAATCCATCAAGATACTGAAGGGCCTCTCCGCGGTGCGGAAGCGCCCCGCCATGTACATAGGGTCCACCTCGGTGGACGGCCTGCACCACCTGCTCTACGAGGTCGTGGACAACTCGGTGGACGAGGCCCTGGCGGGCTACTGCGACCGGATAGAGGTCATCCTGCACCCGGACGGCTCGGTCACGGTGGAGGACAACGGCCGGGGCATACCCACGGGGCCGCACCCCGGGGACCCCAAGGGGCGCAGCGCGGCCGAGATAGTCCTGACGGAGCTGCACGCCGGGGGGAAGTTCGAGGCCACGGCCTACAAGATATCGGGCGGCCTGCACGGGGTGGGCGTCAGTGTGGTCAACGCCCTGTCGGAGTGGCTGGAGGTGGAAATCCGCCAGGACGGCGTCCTCTGGCAGCAGCGCTTCGAGCGCGGGGTGCCCGCCGGCCCCCTGGAGGCCGTGGGCAAGTCGCGCCGCCGGGGCACCAAGATAACCTTCAAGGCCGACCCCCAGGTTTTCGAGACCACTGAGATGAGCTACGAGGTCCTGAGCCACCGCCTGCGGGAGCTGGCTTTCCTGAACAGCGGCCTCCGCATAAGCATCAACGACGAGATAGGCGGCCGCAAGCAGGAGTTCCTCTACAAGGGCGGCATCGTGAGCTTCGTGGAGCACCACAACAAGAACAAGAACACGCTGCACCCCAAGCCCATCTACATCGAGGGCGAGCGCGAGGGGGTGAGCGTGGAGGTGGCCCTTCAGTACACCGACAGCTATAACGAGAACATCTACACCTACGCCAACAACATAAACACCCGCGAGGGCGGCTCCCACCTGGTGGGCTTCAAGTCGGCCCTCACGCGCACCATCAACAGCTACGCCTCGGGCATGAAGGTCAAGGAAAGCCCCACCGGGGACGACATCCGCGAGGGGCTGACGGCGGTGGTGAGCGTGAAGCTGCCCAACCCCCAGTTCGAGGGGCAGACCAAGATGAAGCTCGGCAACAGCGAGGCCAAGTGGATAGTGGAGGGCATCGTCAACGACGCCCTGGGCCAGTACCTGGAGGAAAACCCCGCGGTGGCCAAGAAGATCGTGGACAAGGCGGTGCAGGCCGCCCGCGCCCGGGAGGCGGCCCGCAAGGCCCGGGAGCTGACCCGCAGGAAAAGCCCCCTGGAGGACACCGGCCTTCCGGGCAAACTCGCGGACTGTTCCGAGAAGGACCCCGCCCAGAGCGAGCTGTTCATCGTGGAGGGCGATTCCGCCGGAGGCTCGGCCAAGCAGGGCCGGGACCGCAGGAACCAGGCCATCCTCCCCTTGAGGGGGAAGATCCTCAACGTGGAGAAGGCCCGCTTCGACAAGATGCTCTCCTCCGAGGAGATACGGGTCCTCATCTCCGCCCTGGGCACCGGCATCGGCCCCGGGGAGTTCGACATCACGAAGGCCCGCTACCACAGGGTGGTCCTCATGACCGACGCCGACGTGGACGGCGCCCACATCCGCACGCTTCTGCTGACCTTCTTCTACAGGCAGATGTCCGATCTCATCGAGCAGGGCTACCTCTACATAGCGCAGCCCCCGCTGTACCGGGTGAGGCGCGGGAAGACGGACCGCTACATCCAGAACGACGCCGAGCTGATGCAGATGCTCTTTGAGCTTGCCTCCGAGGACATCGAGCTTTCGCTCAAGGGCCAGCCCGCCCGGGGGAAGGCCGTGGTGCCCTTCCTCAAGAGGCTGAGCGAGTTCGAGAAGCTCATGGACTGGTTCGTCATGCGCCGCTACGACCCCGCCCTGGTGCGGCTGCTCCTCGGCGAGGACGTGGACCCCGACCTTCTGAAGGACCACGGGAAGCTCGAGCAGGTCCTCGGCGCCGTCAGGGAGCACATCCCGGAGGCCACCGTGGGCGAGGTCGGCTTTGACGAGGAGCACCAGTCCCACAAGGTGGAGATACGGCGGCAGGGGACCAAGGCCCTCCTTCTGGAGGAGGACTTCGTCAAGAGCCCCGAGTACCGCACGCTCCGGAGGCTCTACGAGGGGGTGCGCGACCTGGGCCGCCCGCCCTATTTCGTGCGGGTCAAGGCCGTGGAGAGCGAGGTGGCTGGCAGCGGGGAGCTCCTGGACTTCGTCCTTCAGGTGGCCAAGAAGGGCCTTACCATACAGCGCTACAAGGGCCTGGGCGAGATGAACCCCCAGCAGCTCTGGGATACCACCATGGACCCCGAGCGCCGCACCCTCCGGCAGGTGGCCGTGGAGGACTCCATGCAGGCCGACGACATGTTCACCGTCCTCATGGGCGACGCCGTGGAGCCCCGCAAGGAGTTCATCACCAAGCACGCCCTGGAGGCCAGAAACCTCGACATCTGAGGGGGACCAGTCCCCTTTTAGAGACCGGTCCCTTTCTTATCTGTCAGACTCGGGAGGCCAGCCTCTCTTCTTACACCAAGCCTCCCTTTTTAAAGACCGTCCCCATTTTTCAGAAGGGGACTGGTCTTTAAGGAAAAGGGGGCTGGC
>JARRLN010000129.1 GCA_037386965.1 Nitrospirota bacterium | reverse complement strand
ACCGCATCGACGAGATGATGAAGGAAATAGAAGCAGCCTAGACGTTGGCAGCCAGATGAGGGCCATCAGAAAATGTGCGAAAGATTCTTGACACTACCAAGAGAAGCCTCTTGGACTGTCGATTCCATCCCACTCCACATAGGTTGTGAGGGGAATGAAGCTGAATGAAACCTGCATAATTTTAAGAGAGTTGAACCTGAGAAGTACGGGAAGAATGCAATTGACTTTTCAAACCTATTTCTTTCAGGGAAAGCTGCAGTTATCACAAGGTAAAACGGTCGCGGACTTCAGGAAGGACATCGCAAGTCATCGGAAGCCAATTGCCCTCAGGACTTCTTCGACGTTATGGCCGTGAAGCCCGCGTAAACGGGCCGTACGCTTTGGGACTTGCACTCGGGGCAACGGACGCGCTTCTTCGCTTCGTGCTCCTTGACGCTCCGTATCAGGGTGAACCTTTTTCCGCATTTCTTGCACTCGTAGTCGTACTGGGGCATAGGGGCACCTCCGGCAATCTGTTTTCGCTGCTAGGAATTATATACCAGAATCTTCAGCGATAATAGAGGGGTTGCATCCCGGGGGGGCGCCCGCGTTGCCCTGCTTTGTATAGGCGCACTGGCGGAGGGGAAAGGGGGCGCTCCGGTGCTCGGCCTTGACGCCCGCAGCGCTTTCCCCGTACCATGAAAGATGCGTCCGTGAGGGCGTGCACACCCGGAGAGCCGGTCAACGCCATGGGTAGAGAAGAAAACACGAAACCCCGTGAGGGGCCTTCGGGCGAAAAGGCCCCCGAGGCCTTCCGTTCGGGCTACGTCTCCATAAGCGGCAGGCCCAACGTGGGGAAGTCCACCTTCCTGAACACCGTCCTGGGGCAGAAGGTCTCCATCGTCACCCCCAAGCCCCAGACCACCCGCAACCGGATTATCGGCGTAAAGAGCCTTCCCCACGCCCAGATCGTCTTTGTGGACACGCCCGGCCTCCATGTCCCTGCGCACCCCCTGGGGGGGTACATGGTGCGGGAGGCCCGCCAGGCGATAAAGGACGTGGACGTCGTGCTCTTCATGGTCGAGCCCCGCCCGCCCGCCCGGGCCGAGGAGGCCGTCCTCAGGGAGCTCGCCAGGGAGAGAAAGCCCGTTCTTCTTCTGATCAACAAGGTGGACACGGTGAAAAAGCCCAAGCTCCTCCCGGTCATCGACCAGTACCGGAGGCTTTACGACTTCCCCCACATCCTTCCCATAAGCGCCCTCACGGGCGAGGGCATCGATGATGTCCTCCGCGCCGTGGTGGAGGCGCTTCCCGCCGGACCCAGGTATTACCCCGACGACCTCGTCACCGACAGGCTGGAGCGCTTCATGGTGGCCGAGATAATTCGCGAGAAGGTCATGGAGATTACCCAGGAGGAAGTGCCCCACTCGGTGGCGGTGGAGGTGAGCCAGTGGAGCGAGGCGGCAGGCGGGGTCCACATCGGCGCGAACATTTTTGTTGAAAAAGACGGGCAAAAGGGTATTATAATAGGGAAACGGGGCGAGCGGCTGAAGCGCATCGGGACCAGCGCCAGGGCCGAGATTGAGGACCTTCTTGATGCGCATGTGTTTCTGGAGCTGTTCGTCAAGGTCAAGAAACAGTGGCGCACCAAGAAATCCTTCTTAGCCGAAATGGGGTATGAGTGATGCTTATTAAAATGAACGTCGAGGGCTTGCTTTTCGACCCGCGGAGCAACATGTACATCCTGCTGTTGAAATCCAACGACCAGAACCAGACTCTGCCCATATGGATAGGGAAGCCCGAAGCGGACAGCATCGCCCTGGCCCTGGGGAAAGTGGCCACCCCGCGTCCTCTGACGCACGACCTCGTCCTCAACGTCATGGACTCCCTCATGGTGAAGGTCACACGGGTGGTGGTCACCCAGATCATGGACAACACGTACTATGCCCTCCTGTATGTCACCGACGGCAAGCGGGAGCTGCCCGTGGACTCCCGGCCCAGCGACGCCGTGGCCGTGGCCCTGCGCGCGGGCTCGCCCATCTATGTGGAGGAAGAGGTCATCCAGCAGAAGAACACCGACGAGCTGGAGGACTGGCTCAAGAACCTTAAGCCCGAGGACTTTGGCAATATCATGTAGGCTCCGGGCCCCGGCCCGGCTCCTGCCCGCCCCGGAGCCCGCGGCGCGGAGGACCCGGAACATCGAACCCGCCTCCCGCCGCACGCCCGTGCTCCCGAGAGGGACCCCCTGATGCTCACGCGAACGGAAGGCATCGTCTTGAGGACCTTCCCCTACGGCGAGGCCGACCTCCTGGTGACCTACCTGACCCGGGACCTGGGGGTGAAGAAGGCCTTTGCCAAGAGCCCCCGCAAGGTGGGGAGCCGTTTCGGCGGCAGCCTGGAGCCCTTCACCCACGCCACCATATCGCTCCTGGGCAGGGAGGATGCGCCGCTTCCCCGCCTGACCCAATCGGACATCATCCGTTCGTACCAGGAGCTGAGGGAGGACTACCGCACTCTCCTCGGCCTCTCCGGGATGGCGGAGCTGACCCTGAATTTCCTCCATGAGGGGGCCCGGAGCCCCGGGGCCTTCCAGCTTCTCGTGCACGCCCTGGGCATGATGGCTTCCGGCTCCGGGACGATGGGCCCCCTCGTCTACCAGGTCCGCTTTCTCCGCCTGATGGGCTATGCCCCGCGGCTCACGGCGTGCGCGCGGTGCGGAGGACGGGGGCGGCTGTTCCACCGCTCCCAGGGAGCGGTCGTCTGCGGCGGGTGTGCCCGGAGCATGGGGCTCCGGGAGGAGGAGGGGCTTGACCTCTCCGAAGGAAGCAGGCGGCTTTATCATACCCTCGGCACCTGGGAGCTCGAGAAGACCGCGAGGGTCAACGCCCCGGGAGGCCTGGTGAGCGAGCTCGCCCTCGTCCTGAACTCCCACGTGGAGCATACCCTGGCGCGGCGGCTCAGGACGGCCCCCGTCTTTCCCTAACTGTTGCGGCATTTCCCAGGATTGACTAAGATGTATTCAGGAAGCGCGCGCCATCCATTTTGAACGGTGAGCATCATGCATGACGGACGCCTCTATGAGGAGATTGTCCAGGACATTCCCCTGGGCTTCTCCATCGTGGACAAGGACGGCACCATCGTTGAGTTCAATCCCGAGGCCGAGCGGATTACGGGCCTTTCCCGGAAGGAGGCCCTGGGACGCTCCCACATGATGCTCCTGCACGGGACGGCCGACCTCGACGCGTGCCCCCTCATGAGGGAATCGGTGCGTTACCGGAGGAAAAGGACCATGACCGAGGCCACGATAAAGACCCCCGACGGGGCCATCGTCACCATAGAAGTCGCGTCCTTTCCCCTTTACGGCGGGCAGGGCGAGTTCCTGGGCGGGGCGGAGGTCTTCAGGGATATCACCGGCCAGAAACGCAGGGAGCGGGAGAGGAGGAACTTCCTCTCCATGTTCGTCCACGACATGAAGACCCCCCTGATTTCCTCCAGCGGGTTTCTCAGGCGCATGCGGGAGGGGAAGGCGGGCCCCCTCACGCAGGAGCAGGAGGAGTACCTGGACCTTGTCACGCAGGAGCTGGGCAATATGGAGCGGCTCGTGGGCGATTACCTGGAGTACGCCAGGCTCGAGGCGGAGGCGATGGTCCCCGAGTTCGCGCCCGTTGACCTGGGGGACATCCTCGTGAGGACGGTGGAGGCCCTCCGTGTCCAGGCTGAGGAGAGGGGGGTGGGCGTGGAGGTCAGGGACACCGGCGACCTCACCCTCTCGGCGGACGAGGGGATGGTTGAGCGGATCCTGCAAAACCTCCTTTCAAACGCCTTTTCGTATGCGGACCCCGGAAGCACCGTCCGGGTGCGCACCGAAGGCAGGGCCGGATGGGTCTTCGTGGAGGTCGTGAATTCTTCCTCCGGCCTGTCGGAGGAGGACCTTCCCTACGTCTTTGACGCCTTCCA
>JARRLN010000128.1 GCA_037386965.1 Nitrospirota bacterium | reverse complement strand
TAAGGTACGCATCCGATGCGCAAGGAAGCCCCCCTCTTACTGTTCATTATCTTACTGCTGGCATCACTTCTGACCACTGCCTGCAATAAACGTATCGTAAGCCCTCCTGTACCGGAACGTCTGGTGCTTTTTCCTTTACCCCCCGATACAACGAGGATCCAGTTCCTGACACATTTTTCCGGTTCGGAAGACCTGAAGGGTAATAATGGCGGTTTGCACCGCTACCTGTTCGGGGATGAAGAGCCTGTGGTAGGTCAGCAGGGCGAAGCGGTCGGTCATCCCGGCGATGAAGTCGCATACTCGCTGCTCCCGGGGCTCCTCGCCCGCGGGGATGTCGTGGAACACCTCGTCGGGGTTCTCCCGGTAGTACTGGTACAGGTCGGAGAGTATCTTCTTGGCCTTCCGGAACTCGCGCTTCGTCTCCTCCCCCTCGTAGACGCGCTCGTAGAGGAACGCCCGCAGGGTCTCCACCGCGTGCGTCACCGCGGCGGTCATGTGGAGCGCGTCAAGGTCCGCGGCCAGGGTCTCTGCGATGAGGTCCTTCACCATGGTGTCGATGCGCCTGCTGTGCCGGTCCCCGAGCACTCGGAGGACCTCTTCGGGGATGTCGCTTTTCCTGATGACTCTGGCGCGGAGGGCGTCGTCCAGGTCGTGGTTCAGGTAGGCCACCACGTCCGAGACGCGGACCACCTGCCCTTCCAGGGTGGCCGCCTTGTCCCCGGCGGCCCGGGGGATGATGAGCCCCTTGCCCTTGGAGTGCCGGAGGATGCCGTTTCGCACCTCCCAGGTCAGGTTCAGGCCCTTGCCCTGGTTCTCCAGAAACTCCACCACCCGGAGGCTCTGCTCGTAGTGCTTGAACCCCCCGGGGTGCAGCTCCTCGAGCACCGCCTCCCCGGCATGGCCGAAGGGGGGGTGCCCCAGGTCGTGCCCCAGGGCTATGGCCTCGGTGAGGTCCTCGTTGAGCTTGAGGGCGCGGGCCACGGTGCGGGCTATCTGGCTGACTTCCAGCACGTGGGTCAGGCGGGTGCGGTAGTGGTCGCCCTGGGGGGCCAGGAAGACCTGGGTCTTGTGCTTGAGGCGGCGGAAGGCCTTGGAGTGGATGATGCGGTCGCGGTCCCGCTGGAAGCACGTACGGATGTCCCCCTCGCGCTCGGCCCGTTCCCGCCCCCTGCTCTCGGAGCTTCTGGCCGCACGGGGGTGGAGGATGCGCCCCTCTATGTCCTGCCACTGGGCGCGGATGCTCATGGGCGCGCGCTCAGGCCGGACTCATCTCCAGGGAGATGACCTTGGAGCTTCCGGGCTCCTCCATGGTGACGCCGTAGATGTAGTCGGCCACCTCCATGGTGACCCGGTTGTGGGTGACCACGATAAACTGGATGTCCCGGGAGAGCTCCTTGAGCATCTGGGCGAACTTGTGGGTGTTGGACTCGTCCAGAGAGGCGTCGGCCTCGTCCAGGACACAGAGCGGCGTGGGCTTGATGAGGAAGCTCGCAAACAGGAGGGCCAGCGCCGTCAGGCTCTTTTCGCCCCCTGAAAGAAGGGAGATGTTCTGGAGCTTCTTGCCCGGCGGCTGGGCCACCACGTCCAGCCCCGTCTCCAGGATGTTGCCCGGGTCGGTCAGCACAAGCTCGGCCTGCCCGCCGCCGAAGAGGGTGACGAAGACCTCGGCGAATTTCTCCTTCAGGGCCTCGTACGCCTCCCGGAGCTTCCGCCGGGTGGTGGTGTTGATGCGCGAGATGGCCTCCTCCAGTTCGGCGATGGACCTGACCAGGTCTTCCTGCTGCCTGGTGAGGAACTCGTAGCGCTGCTTGAGCTCCTCGTACTCCTCGATGGAGCCCAGGCTCACCGGGCCGATGGCCTCCATCTTCTTCCGCACCTCTGGGAGGCGCTCCTCGTCCTCCTCCGTGACGGGCTGGTCCTCTAGCTGGGAGAGGTCCACGTCCCATGCGTTCTTCATGTTTTCGGCCAGGTTCTCGCGCTTGAGGGCAAGCTCGGTCCGCCGGACCTCGAGCTCCGAGAGCCTCTCGGCGCGCTCCGCTATCCCCTCGCGGAGCCCCTTCAGGGCGCGCTCCAGGGAGGCCAGCTCCTCGCCCCTGAGGGTCAGGGCCTCCTGCTTGCGGGATATCGCGGCCTCCATGTCGTGGGCCCGTGCGGCCAGGGAGCGCAGGGCCTCCTCCCTCCGGGCCTCTTCCCTTTCCCGCTCTGCCATCCGCTCGCCCAGGGAGGTTATCTCCCGGGCTATCTGCGCGTCCTTGGCCGTAAGCTCCTCGATGAGGCGCCCGGTGGCCTCCCCTTCGCTCTGGAGGGCCCGGTCGCGCTCTTTCAGGGAGCCGAGCGTGAGCCTGAGCTCCACGGCCTCCTTTCTCTTCTCCTCGTGGGCGGCCCTAAGCTCGGCGATGCTTCGGGAGAACTCCTCCATCCTCTGCTCCGCCCCCGCCCGTTTGGCCTCCAGGGCCTGGATTTCCTCGTCCTTCTTCCGGAGGGCCTCGCCCAGGGCCTCGCCCTCCCGGTGAAGCTCCTGCACCTCTATGGCGAGGTGGGAAATCTTCCTGTTCAGGCGGGCCTGCTCCTCCGCGCCCCGTTCGGCCTCCCTTCTCAAGAGGGAAAGCTCCCGCTCGGTCTCGTAAACCCTCTCCCCCAGGGCGTAAAGCTCGTCCTCCAGGCCCTTCAGGGCCTCGGTCTTCCGGGCGGTCTCCGCCTCCAGGCCCCGCACCCTTTCCCGTGCGCCCTCCACGTCCTGGGCAAGCTCCCTGAGCTGCCTCTTCAGGGCCAGAAGCCCCCTGCTCCGGCCGGCCACCACGGCCCCGGTGGGCTCCACCGCCTCGCCCTCCAGGGTGACCACCAGCTCCTCCCGCGGGCCCACCCTGAGGGCGGTCTCCAGGTCCGGGACGATGAACACCCTCCCCAGGAGGGCCCGGAGCAGTCCGGCGTACTCTTCCCCGGTGCTGACCACGTCCGCCCCCCGGGCCAGCACGCCCTCCGGAAGAGGGGCCTCCCCGGGGAGCCCCTCCAGGGCGAGGGGGACAAAGGCCGTTCTTGCCGCGTTTTTCTCCTTCACGGTGGAGACGGCCCGGGCCAGGGCGTCCAGGTCGGGCACGATGAAGCCCCCTACGGCCTCCCTCAGGGCGCTCTCCACGGCCCGCTCGTACTCCGGGGGAGCCTCCAGGATGTCGGAGACCAGGGCCACGGGCGTCAGGTCGTCCCTCAGCTCCTCGCCCTCTCCCAGGGCCATCTCCCTCAGGGACTCCAGGCGCGAGACCATGGAGGCCATCTCCTCCCTGCTCCGGGAGACCTCGGCCCTCAGGGCCTCCAGGTCTTCCCGGGACCGCTCTATCTCCTCGGACAGGGTCTCCTTCTCCTCGCGCAGGGCCAGGAGGGCGGCGTTCTTTTCCTTCATGGCGGCTTCGGTCTCTCCGAGGGCGGCCTCCGCCTGCGCGCGGGCGGCCTTCATCTCTTCACCCTCCCGGTCCAGCTCCTCGCTTCTGCCCGCGATGCCCTGGCGCTCCGTCTCCAGCCGGTGGCGGTCGTTGCGCGCCGCGCTCAACTCGTCTGAGACCTTGAAGAGGTCGCGGCGGCTCGTCTCAAGGACATGCTCCTTGCCCGCCGCCTCCTCCTCGGCGGCCCGCAGGGCCGCCTCCTGCCTTTCAAGGTCCTGCGAGAGGCCCTCCATCTCTCCCCGGAGCGCCTCCCTCCTGGTGCGGTTCTCCGAAAGCCCGGCCCGGGCGGCCTCTTGCCTGCCGGCGTTCTCCCCCTGCTCGGTGCGGAGACGGACGATATTCTGCTCGATGTGCTCCCGCTCGGCCCCGAGCACCGCCCGGACGCGCTCCGCCTCGGCCATCTCGCGCTCCCAGGCCCTGAAGCTCCCGCCTCAGGCCGTCCAGGGCCTTTTCCTTCTCGGTAAGCTCTATCCTCCCGGTCTCGAGGGCCGCCTCCCGCTCGGAAAGCTCGCCCCTTCTGAGAGCGGTCTCCTCCCTGAGGGCGTCGTACTCGCCGAGGACGCCCTCCAGCGCCCCGGTCAACTGTGCCCAGTCCCTCCGTGCGATGCGCAGCTCGATGCCCCGGAGCTCTTCCAGCAGGCGCTTGTAGCGCTCCGCTTTCTTCACCTGCCGGTCCAGGGAGTTTATCTGCCGCTTCACTTCGGCCACGATGTCGCCGATGCGCTGGAGGTTCGTCCGGGAGTTCTCCAGCTTGTTGCGGGCCTCGTGGCGGCGGACCTTGTACTTGACCACGCCCGCCACCTCCTCGATGAGGAAGCGCCGCTCCTCGGGCTTCGCGGTAAGGAGCGCCCCGATGCGGTCCTGCTCCAGCATGGAGTAGCTTTTCATCTCCAGGCCGGTGTCCAGGAACAGGTCCTTGATGTCCTTCAGGCGGCAGGCGGTGCGGTTCAGAAGGTAATCGCTCTCCCCGGAGCGGTAGAGCCTGCGCGTCACGGTGGTCAGGGAGTCCCCGTTTCCCGAGGAGCCCAGGCCCGAGACGGTCAGCATCACCTCGGCCATCCCCTTGGGCTTTCTGGACTGCGAGCCGGCGAAGATGACCTCTTCCATCTTCCCGCCCCTCAGGCTCTTGGCGCTCTGCTCCCCCAGGACCCACTTGAAGGAGTCCACGACGTTGCTCTTCCCGATTTTCTCTACGCGCATGTATCGCCAGTCGGAGTGACCAGGGAAATGACCACAGTGCGGTAGTATACCCTTTCACCCCGGAGCAACACAAGACCGGCCAACGGGCCGGAGCGACAGGACATTGAAACGGCTTGCTAAGGGGGCGCTTACGGGTCGCCTTGATGTTTAAAAAGGGCACTGGTGCCCGGCCCAGCACGATAGGACATTGAAATGCTGTACCCAAGGGACGGCCGGGTTGAAGGGCACTAGTGCCCTTGTTATGGGGTTATAATATCGGGATTCCAGCGGAACGCCAGGTCTGAAGTGCAAGAGGATATCATGAACGCGCCCCAAGGGATACGGAAAATCCCCTTTGCCGGAAACGGAGACCTCCTGGCCGTTGCGGCAATAGCCCTTTATTGCCTTTCGTACTTCCTTTTGCGCATGCTCGCCCCGTCCTCGATGCAGTTGGACGAAGCCGAACAGTTCATGCGTGCCTTTGTGCCGAGTCTCATGGCACAGGGGCAGCCGCCCCTGTTCACGTGGCTG
>JARRLN010000127.1 GCA_037386965.1 Nitrospirota bacterium | reverse complement strand
GGGGGAAACCGATGGCTGCCCGCACAAAACAGTAACGGAGGTGTCCCATGAGAAAAGTCCTTGTCGTTCTCTCCTTCGCCGCGCTGGCCCTGGCCTTTCTGCCCCAGGAGGCCCGGGCCTTCGAGGTGCAGCGCTTCGTGGTGGCCCGGGACGTGGTGGACCGGGAGCCCGTGGGGGTCTCCCAGAGCCTTCCCGTCACGGTGGGCACGGTCTATGCCTTCCTCGAGGCCGGCTCCGTCGAGGCCGACACCGTAGTCTCCTTCGTCTGGCTTCACATGGGCCAGGAGCTGGCCCGCGTGGACATCCCCCTCAAGGAGAGTCCCCGCTACAGGACCTGGTCCTCGAAGAGGCTGGGCGGGAGGACAGGCGCCTGGACCGTGAGGCTTCTGGACTCCCAGGGTGAGGTCCTGGCCGAGACGTCCTTCGAGGTCCTGCCGGAGCCGCCCCGGTAGACCGAAGAAAAGCGGCCTGGCGCGAGGAGGAGCCCGTCCGGCGCTGAGCCTCGCCCCGCTCAACGGGCGAGGCCCCTTTGCGCCATGAATTCCCTTATCATCTCGGCGTGGGTCTCCTCGGCCGAGAATATCTCCCGCAGGCGCTTGAGGATGCCCAGGTCCTCCTCACTCCTCATGAGGTCAAAATAGTACGCCTCTGCGGTGCTTTCCTCCAGGCCCAGGGCAAGGCTGAGGGCCTCCTGCAGGGAGAGCCGTCCCGACCGGGCCCGCTTCAGGAGCTCCTCGGACATCTGGATGGTCCGGTAAATGCCGGGCCAGTCGGGGGAGGGGAAGGGCATCTTTTCCGGCCTGCCATATACCCTGCCGAAGCGCATGACGTTGGCGTGGTCCTTCTCCTCGAGGGAGAGGGTGCTGAAGAACCGCCACGCCTCCGGGTCGTCGGAGAACTGCTCGGCCAGCAGGTCGTAGGCCTCGGCGGTTATCTCCTCGAAGTGCGAGCACCACCTGAATCTCCGGGCTATGTCGTCTGCGGCTTCTTTCACGTTCATGGCCTCCGCTCAGTTTCATTATAGAGCCTGAGAAGGGTCAGGGGAAGGGCTGGGCCTTCCGAAAGGGCGGGGTTTCACCGCACGCGCAGACGGATTGGGCCCTCCTGGAATGTGTTATAGTTTGCACGGGACACGGAGAGCGGACGGAGCGTCACCGGACCTTTCCATGGCCGCAGGCCGAGGCCGGTGGACAGGGGGCCTCGTTTGCCCTAGGGTATAGGAAGGAGGCGTCATGGAAGAGGAAAGGCACGAGCATCAGTACGAGGTCATCTCCCACCCGGCCATCACCCCGGAGGCTGCGGACCTGGGCATCCGTGCCGCCGAGGTGAGGCAGTGCACGCGATGCGGAAAGATAATGACATTCGTGATGCTCAAGGAGGAATGGATCCCCCTTTTCAAGGACGAAGAGGCCGGCGGGCGGGACATCCTTCTTGCTTGAGGAGGCGCGGCTTGGAAGCGCCTTCAGGGTCCGCGCCGTGCACACGAAAGCAGCGTCTGGGAGACGGGCCCGGGTCGGGGTCTCACGTGGCCAGGAAAGGAGGGCCGGAATGAAGAGGCTCTGGTGGCTCGCTCTGGCGGGAGTTCTGCTCATGGCTCCCCTGGCCTGCGCCAGCGGCGGGACGGCGCCCTCCCCCGAGGAGCCCGTCATCACGGGGAAGGGCACCGTGCGGTTCGTGGACGTGGAGGGGGGCTGCTGGAGCATCGTGGATGAGGAGGGCAGGAGGTACGAGCCCCTGAACCTCCCCGATGCGTTCAGGCGGGACGGCCTCCGGGTGGCCTTCAAGGCCAGGGCCCGCAGCGACGTCGCCTCTGCATGCATGGTGGGACGGATTATCGAGATTCTTCAGATAGAGGCCCTCAAGTAGCCCGGAGGCCAACAAAAAAGGGCCGGTCCTGGCCGGCCCTTGCACTTTGTGGGCGAGCTTTACTTCTGCACCGTGTAGCCCAGCTTTTCAAGCTGCCGGGCCATGTCCTGCACGGTGGCCTTGCTCTCGTCGTAGGTGACGGTGGCTTCTCCCACCTTTACGTCCGGCTCCGCCACGCCGGGGACGGTCTGGAGGGCCTTCCGCACCGTCTGGACACAGTGGTGGCAGTGCATGCCGCTTATCTTCAATGACGCCTGTGCCATGAGTCACCTCCTCGCTGGTCTTACCTTAGCCTAACAGGAGAATGTGAATAAATTATGACGGGGACCGGCCTTCTTTTTTGGGGGGTACGCAGGGGAGGACGCTAGTCCCTCTTGCGCCTAACTTCCCCCTGCGCATGAACGCCCAGGGCGAGGAAGCCCGCGTGCTTGAGGCTCTCCTTGTTGTAGGCCAGGGGGTTGCCCTCCATGTCGAGCACCCTGCCCCCCGCCTCAAGCAAAATGGCGTGCCCCGCCGCGGTGTCCCACTCCCAGGTGGGGCCCAGGCGGGGATAGATGTCGGCCCGTCCCTCCGCCACCAGGGCGAACTTGAGGGCGCTCCCCCGGGAGACCAGCTCCTTGACGTGCAGGCGCCTGAGGTAGTCCTCAAGCGCCGCCGTGGCGTGGGAGCGGCTGGCCACCACCGTGAGGCCCTCCGGGTCGGGCTCGCCCCTCACGGAAAGGCGGCGGGGCGGGGCGTCCCCTTCAAGGCGGTATGCCCCCCGGTCCTCCTCCGCGTAGTAGGTCGTCCCCAGCGCGGGCACATCCATCACGCCCGCCACCGGCCTGTTCTCTCTTAAAAGGGCGATGTTGACGGTGAACTCCCCGTTTCTGTTAATGAACTCCTTCGTGCCGTCCAGGGGGTCCACCAGGTAGAACTCCCTCCAGTTCCGGCGCTCGGCGTAGGGAATGCTCCTGCCCTCCTCCGAAAGGACGGGGATGCCGGGGGTGAGCTCCCGGAGGCGGGCCCGGATGACCTCGTGGGAGCGTTTGTCCGCCGTGGTGAGGGGGGAGCGGTCCTCCTTGTAGGAGACCTCGTAGGTGGAGGCGTAGACCTCCATGACGGCCTGGCCCGCCTCCCGCGCTGTGGCTATGAGAGCCTGAAGAAGGTCCCCCCGCTGCATCAGGATGTCTCGGAGCCGACGTGGTTTTCCATGGCGTTTTATGGTAACACGTCCGGGTTATGTGTGGCTTTTAAGGGAGGATGTCTCCTGTTTGATATAAGGTGGGACGTGCTACACGAGAACCTGGAATTTGCATATAACACCTACCATTTCTCAAAAATTATGGATTTTAAGAGTAAAAATTTAAGGTTGCATAGCGGTATAGAATGGGATGTGACCCGGTCCTCGGAAAAGAATGCCTTCAGGCATATGCTAAAAGCGCAGCACCAACCACACAATGAATTGTATTATTCTCCACTCATCTCTCTAAATATCTTTAATATTCAAGCTAGTAGACTGTGCGTGTAGTGGATTGATTAGCCTCTTCATGCCACGCACTTATGACATTTGAAATATTCAGCCAATTATGCTTTAATAAATCCAACACGCTTTCAAGGGAGTGGAGTATGGGACTTAGAGACAAGTTTGAAGATAGGATTAAGAAGAAGGAACAGGAAATTGCCGAATACGAGCAAAAAATCATGGAATGCAGGGCATATATTCAAGCCTTACAAGATTCCATGCGTATATTGCCTCGGGGTGAGACAAATGGGTCTGAGCCAATTAGGCTGAAGCACGGCAGCCTGACCTACAAAACTTATGAGCTATTAAAAAAGACAAGACGCCCAATGCATATAAAGGAAATCATTGAGGGCATAGGGCTTGAGTTTAACAGAAAAACCCGTTCTTCCTTGAGGGGTTCACTCGGGCCTTATACAAAGGTCGAGAGAATCTTTAGGCTCGTTGCCCCAGGGACATTCGGCTTAGTTGAGATAGATTACGATAGGGAAGAAACTGAAGCTGAAGAAAAGAAAGAAGAA
>JARRLN010000126.1 GCA_037386965.1 Nitrospirota bacterium | reverse complement strand
TCGTGCCCCGCGTGCACCCTCGATGCGGAGATGGTCATCACCGGCACCATCCCCGCCATGAGCGTGTTCATGGAGACGAACTCGGGGACGAAGGTATTCACGAGAGAGCGCCCGTAGGAGCCGCCGGCCATGCCGCGCATGAAAAGCGCCTGAAAGATGCTCCAACCAAAGCCGAACCCCAGGACGTACTCAAGGGCTATGTCCGAAAGCCTCGAAAGATGAAGAAACCCGGCGATTGCCGCGCCCGCCAGTATGCCCGCCCCGTCGCCGGCCACGCAGTGCATGGTGGAGCCCAGGACCTGCCTCCATCGAACGGCGACGTACCGCTCGTGCAGCCCCGGCAGAGGCTCCCGGCAGCCCAGGACGTAGAGGAAAGCGCCCACCGGCCCGCTGTATGCGGTAAACAAAACAAAGCCCCACTTGAGCACGGCGGATTCCGGCGTGGAGCGTATGTCAGCGGCCACGAAGACCACCGAAAGGACAGTCAGTATGAACCACAGCAGCATCACGCCGTCCAGGAGCACCGTGGCCTTCTCCTTTTCAGAAAACGAACAAGGGCGTTCGCTACGGGTTCATGCCCAGCTTCTTCATTATCTCTTCCACCTCTTCCACCCCGGTCTGGTAGAACTTCTCCTCGTCCGGGGCCAGGTGCCTGAGGACGCGCATGAACTCCCCGGCGTGCTCCCGCTCCTCGTTGGCCACGTCCACCAGGACGGCCTTGGCCAGCTCGTCATCGATGGACTCGGCAAGCTGCATGTAAAGCTGGATGGCTTCGTACTCGGCGGAGATGGAGTAGCGCAGGGCGCGGATGAGCTCCGCGGTGGTGAGCTTCCTCTGGCTGGACATCCCCGCGAAGGGGTGCGCAAATTCCGGCATGGCGGGCCTCCTTGGTGGTTTCTTGTGACTCAGATTCTAGGGAAGGCCGGAGGGGTTGTCAACGCCTCCGGCTTGCCCCGCCCAGGGGAAAGCTGCCAGCCGTCCGCCAGTCCTCCGGGCGGCCGTCGGTCTCCGCCAGGTAGAGGCTCCTCACCGGGAAGGCCACCTCCAGCCGGCCGCCCAGTTGCTTGACGGCCTCTTCCTTCGCTTCCACGGAAACGTCGCCATACATGAGGCTCAGGTGGGGCATGAAGTCCCTCTCTTCGGCGTTCACCAGGTCTCCTGCAAATGCCTGGAAGGCCCGGTCATAGGCCCTCCGGATGGGCGACTCCGGCCCGGCGTCCTCCACCAGGGCGAAAACGCACCGGTAGTACTCGTTCAGAAAGTCCACCCTGCCCAGCTTCACCTCGAAGGGCTCGAGGCTCAGGGCCAGGTCCCGGAGCTTCTTCTCCGTCTCCGCCGTCCGTGCGCGGATGCCGCCCAGGAGGGTGACATGGGGGCCGAAGCGTGGGCCCCCATAGGCAAGGGCCAGCTCATCGACCACTTCCTTGAGCCTGTCCCAGGCCTCCTCCCGGGGCATTATCCAGACGGCGTGCTTCTTCATTTCCCTTTGGCCTCCTCCCAGAGGGCGTCCATCTCCTCCAGGCTCATGTCGCCGAGCTTCTTCCCCCTCTGCTTCGCCTGCTCCTCCATGTAGCGGAAGCGGTCCATGAACTTCCCGATGGTCCCGGCCAGGGCGTCCTCGGGGCTTACCCCGATAAAGCGGGAGATGTTCACCAGGACGAAGAAGACGTCGCCCAGCTCGTCCTCCATCCGTCCCTCCTCTCCGCTTCTGACCGCCTCCCGGAACTCCGAAAGCTCCTCGTCCAGCTTCTCCATGACGTCCTCGGTCCGCTTCCAGTCAAACCCCGCGCGGGCAGCCCGGGCCTGGAGCCGGTGCGCCCTCAGCAAAGAAGGCATGCTCCGGGGCACCCCCTCCAGGAGGGACTTCCGGAGCTTCCCCTCCTCCCTCTTGCGCTCCTCCCACTGGCCCACGACCTCCTCGGGCGTGGTGAAGACCTCGGTGCCGAAGACGTGGGGATGGCGCTTTATCATCTTCTCGCCGATTGCCGTGATGACGTCCCCGATGTCGAAGTCGCCCCGCTCCCGCGCAAGCTCGCTGTGGAAGAGCACCTGAAGAAGCAGGTCCCCCAGCTCCTCCTTCATCCTGGCCGGGTCTTCCGCCTCGATGGCCTCCACGAGCTCGTATGCCTCCTCGATGAGATAAGGCTTGAGGGACCTGTGCGTCTGCTGCCTGTCCCAGGGGCAGCCCTTCCGCAACGCCTCCATTATCCTGACCAGCTCGTCAAACTCCATCCCCCTATGATAGGGGGAGCACCCCTCCCTTGACAACGGGGGGGCACCAGTGCCCTTTTTAAACATCGAACCGAGCCGTCCCTTGGGCAAGCGTCTCAATGTCCTGTCGGTCCAGGCCACGCCTGGGGGACCAGTCCCCTTTCTCCATCTCTGAAGGCCGTGGTCGCCAAATTCCATCCTTCTATAATAGGGGAGGTCTCTCCCTTGACAACGGGGGGGCACCAGTGCCCTTTTTAAACATCGAACCGAGCCGTGCCTTGGGCAAGCCGTCTCAATGTCCTGTCGGTCCAGGCCGCGCCTGGGGGACCAGGGGGACCAGTCCCCTTCTTAATCACCAATTGAAACGACTCACTTGAGTACCACGCCCCGATGTCCTGTCGTGCTGGGCCGAGCCCAGCGCGCCTGGTCGCTGCTCCGAAGGCATGCGAAAGGCATAAAAAAGAGGGGGAGGGGAAAGCCCCTTTTTAGGACGGAAACGCGAAAGAACGATACATGCTATTCTTCCCTGCCGGGGTCCAGGTGTGCCTTATCTCTCCCTGTAATGTTCCGAATACTCCTTGAGGAACGATTTAAAATGCAGCCACACATCATTGAACCCGTATTCTTCCATCTCGGCTTCGGCCATCTGCAGTGTCCAGCCCTCTTCCCTCATCCTGTAGGCGGCAACCACGATGCCCGTCCGGTCGTGGCCGAGCCTGCAGTGCACAAAGACCGGCTGCTCCCCGGGGTCGGCCATGACATCCACCGCATGGTCCACTTTCTCCCTGTCCACGCCGCTGAGCATGCTCATCGGGATTTCCACGTACCTCATTCCGGCAGCTTCCACTTCGTCCTTTTCACTCCTCGTGGTGCGGAGATTAATCACCGTCCTTATTCCCATCTTCCTGAGCGTTTCATAGCCCGCTCGCTCCGGCTGCGCACCCCTGTAAATATTCGGCGCAACCCTGCCAACGTTTTTCAGTCCCGGTAATTCAATAATCTTCTCGATAACCACCGCGCCTTCGGGATAGGCCGCGGAAGAACCCATGCTGCTTCTATCGGCCTCCGCACCTCCGGCAGAATACGCGCTGGACATCAAGCCCACCGCGAGCGAAACAAAAAGGATTACTATTAAGTTATATTTCATCCCACTCATCATTGATGTGGCATCCTCTCCTTTCACCATAATCGTACTCCAACGCCGAGGACATTCTAATCCTCCGTCCTGTCTATCATCTTCACCAAGTATTTTGAGCCGAACATGAGCAGCAATGAAAACGCAACGGTGACGCCCGGCGTTATCAGGTCCCTCGAGAACCTCAGCCCCGCGGGCTGGCTTGCGGCGATGTCGCCTCCCACGTTCTCAACGGCAAGCAGATTATAAAGCACCTTCACCAAACCGCCGATACGCGTGCTAAAAATATACACTCCGATGAGAATAATCCCGGCACGCAAAACCGCATCCATGGAAATCTCAAGAGCATCTGAACCATCGTGTCCTAAGCCGACGATATTCGATAGCCATTCTGTCTTGAATAAAAGAATAGAGGAGAAGGCGATTAATACGATTATCGAAGAAAGGTACGCAAGCATCCAGGGAATTGTCAATCCCGACAATTCGGCTTTCCCTGAAGCCGTCACCACGACAGCCACTAAGCCCAGCACATTGAAAAGGAGCCAGTAAACAAGGTAAACGCCCAAAAGTTTCGCACCGACAATGAATGTGTCTCGCATGATTATCAATCCCTCCCACAATATTTCTTC
>JARRLN010000125.1 GCA_037386965.1 Nitrospirota bacterium | reverse complement strand
CTGGGACGTGGGGGCGGGCTCCGGGGCGGTGGGCATCGAGGCCAAGCGTCTGGCCCCCGGCTTGCGGGTCATCGCGGTGGAGAAGGACAGGGCCAGGGTGGAGGGCATCAGGCGCAATGCCGAAAGGCTGGCCGCCGGCGGGCTTGAGGTCATCCGGGGCGAAGCGCCCCGGGCGCTCAGGAGCCTTCTCCCGCCGGACAGGGTGTTCATAGGCGGGGCGGGGAAGGGTCTTACGGAGATTATCGAGCATGTATCGTCCCGGATGAAGAAAGGCAGGGTGGTGATGACGGCCATAACCATGGAGAGCGTCGAGGAGGCCCTCCGGGCGCTCCGGGCCCAGGGGCTCGCCCCGGAGGCGTGCTCCCTTTCGGCATCGAGGATGACGGAGGTGGCCGGGCGGCATTATATGAAGGCCCTGAACCCCGTCTTCGTCATCGAGGCCGGGCGATGAAGGGCATGCTTTACGCGGTGGGGGTGGGCCCGGGGGACCCGGAGCTTCTCACGCTGAAGGCCAAGAAGGTTCTCGAACGTGCCGGGGTCATCTGCTTTCCCAGGGGACGGGAAGGGGGAGGAAGCCTGGCCCTCGGCATCGTGGAGCAGGTCATGGACCTCGGGGAAAAGGAGGTGATGGAGGTCCATTTCCCCATGAAGAAGGGCTCCCAGCGGGAGGCCCTCCTGCCGGCTGCGGCCAGGGTGCGCGACATCCTCGCGCGGGGCACAGACGTGGCCTTCATCACCCTGGGGGACCCCACCTTGTACAGCACGTTCTTTCATCTTCATGACGCCCTCAAGGAGTTGGACACGGAGGTTTCCTTCGAGGTCGTCCCCGGGGTAAGCTCCATCACCGCCGCGGGGGCCAGGGCCGGGGTGAGCCTTGCGCTTTCAGGCGAGAGGCTGGCCGTCCTTCCGGCTACCTATGCCGGGGACCTGGACCGGGTGCTTCGGGACTTCGACACGGTCGTTCTCATGAAGGTCCACCGGGTGCTCGATGACGTAAAGAAGATCCTCTCTGCCGCGGGGCTCCTGGAAGGCGCGGTCTGCGTCTCGCGGGCCGGGATGAAGGGGGAGCTGGTCAAGCCGCTGGCCGAGACAAGCCCCGAGGAGATAGATTACTTTTCCACGGTTATCGTCAGGGGGAGGCGCGATGGGTAAGGTCTTTTTCGTGGGAGCGGGGCCGGGGGACCCGGAGCTTATCACCGTGAGGGGGCGGAGGCTCCTGGACGAGGCCCAGGTGGTCCTCTATGCCGGAAGCCTCATAAACACCGCTCTGCTCGACGGCCTCCGGGCGGAGTGCCACGACTCGGCGGGCATGGACCTGGACGAGATAGTGGAAGTTCTCGAGAAAGCGGCCTCGGAGGGAAAGCGCGTGGTGCGGCTACATTCCGGGGACGTTTCCTTCTATAGCGCCATAACGGAGCAGATCCACCGCCTCGGGGAGCGCGGCATCGAGGTGGAGGTGGTCCCCGGGGTCTCCTCCCTGGCCGCCGGGGCGGCGGCCCTCGGGCAGGAGCTCACCGTGCCGGAGGTAAGCCAGACGGTCATCGTCACCCGCCGAGCCGGGCGCACGCCCGTGCCGGAGAAGGAGGCCATAGAGCTTCTGGCCTCCCACCGGGCCACCATGGTCGTCTTCCTGAGCGTGGGCATGATGGAGGAGCTGGCCGGGGAGCTCATCGAAGGGGGCTACCCCGCGGGCACGCCCGCCGCCGTCATCGAGCGGGCCTCCTGGCCTGGGGAAAGGGTCATCCGGGGCACCCTGGAGGACATCGCCGGGAAGGTCAGAGAGGCGGGCATTACCCGCACGGCCCTCATCTACGTTGGAGAGTCCCTCCGGGCCTCCCTGGAGGCACCCGGCAAGACATCGAGGCTCTACCACAGGGACTTCCGACGAGGCCGAGGTGATGCGCTACCGCCCGGGCGAGGTGAGGCGCCACTGGCGCGGTGCGGGCGCCTGTATATTTTTCACCTCCACGGGCATCGCCGTCCGTGCGGTGGCCCCCCTCCTTGAGGGCAAGGCCCGTGACCCCGCAGTGCTCGCGGTGGACGAGAAAGGCCGCCACGTGGTGAGCCTCCTCGGGGGCCATGGGGCGGGGGCCAACCGCTTGGCCGGGGAGATAGCCGCCCTTTTGGGCGGAGAGGCCGTGCTCACCACGGCAACCGACGTGAGCGGCCTCACCCCCGTGGACGTCTTCGCGGGGGAGCGGGGCCTCCTCATCGAAAACCCCGCCCTCCTGCCCCGCGTCTCGGGAAGGCACGTGGAGCGGAAATCCCTGCGCGTCTATTGCGAGGAGGACCTGGAGCTTCCCCCGGACTACGAGCCCGCCGCCCCCGGGGCGGCGGACGTCCTCATTACCACCAGGACCCTTCCCGGGGAGGGCCTTTTTCTGAGGCCCCGGCGGCTGGTGCTGGGCATGGGGCTCAACAGCGGCACCCCTCGAAAGGAGATAGCCAAAGCGGTGGACGCCCTGTTTGAGGCCGAGGGCCACTCTCCCCTTTCGCTCAGGCTCATTGCCACCCACGAGAAGAAAAAGCGGGAAGAGAGCTTGAGGCAGTACGCCCGGGAAAGGGGCGTCGAGGTGCGGGGGTTCACCACCGGGGAGTTGAACTCCGTCAGGGGCGTCGCACCCTCCGCCCATGCCCGGAAGGCCCTGGGCGTGCAGGGAGTGGCCGAGCCGGCGGCCCTTCTGGCAAGCCGCGAGCCCGGCCTTCTCGTCCCGAAGAGAAAATATGGGAACCTCACCCTTGCCCTGGCGCACTGCTCCGGGAGGACGCTCACGGTCGTGGGCACGGGGCCGGGCGGGCTGGAGCATCTCAGCGTGCGGGCCCTGCACGCCCTCCGGCGGGCCCGGGCCGTGGTGGGCTACCGGCCCTATCTCAAGCAGGTGGAGCCCCTTTTGGAGGGCAAGGAGGTGGTCTCCTCGGCCATGACCCAGGAGGTGGAAAGAGTTAAGCGGGCGGTGGAGATGGCCGCCTCGGGAAAGGAGGTCGTTCTCATAAGCGGCGGGGACGCCGGCATTTACGGCATGGCGGGCCTGGTCTACGAGGTCATACGGAGCACGGGCGCGCCCCTGGATGTGGAGGTCGTCCCGGGCATATCGGCCCTGAACGCCTGTGCCGCACGGCTGGGCGCTCCCCTGATGCACGACTTCTGCGCCATAAGCCTTTCGGACCGCCTCACCCCCTGGCAGCTCATCGAGGAGCGCCTCGATGCTGCCGGCAGGGCGGACTTCGTGGTGGTGCTCTATAACCCCAGGAGCAGGGGCAGAAAGACGCATATCGAGCGGGCCCAAGAGATTCTTCTCCGGCACAAGCCCCCGGAGACCCCCGTGGGCATCGTGCGTGCGGCCACCCGGGAGGACGAGGAGAGCGTCCTCAGCACCCTGGGGGAGATGCTCGAGCACCCCCTGGACATGCAGTGCACCGTCGTCGTGGGCAACTCCATGAGCTTCCGCTGGCAGGACCGCATGGTCACGCCCCGGGGATACGGACACCGGTATGCCTTCTGAGCCCGCCGCCTTCCTCTGGGACGAGTCGTTCCTCTGGGGGCTCCTGTCCTTCCGGGCGCTCAGGGAGCGGGGCCTGGCCTTCCGCCTCGTGAGTGCGGGGGACATCCGGCGGGGAAGGCTCCGGGAGCACCGCGCCCTCTACGTCCCCGGCGGATGGGCCACCAACAAGATGAAATCCCTGGGCCAGGACGGCGTCCGCGCCGTCACGGATTTCGTCCGCTCCGGGGGCACCTACGTGGGCATCTGCGGCGGGGCGGGCCTGGCCACCCGCGAGGGCATGGGCCTGGTGAACGTAAGGCGCAAGCCCCTCTCCGAGCGCGTGCCCAGCCTGAGCGGCCCAGTCAGGCTCCGCCTCTCGCCCCACCCCCTCTGGGAGGGAGTGCAAGGAGACGTCTTTCACATCTGGTGGCCCTCCCAGTTCGTGGCCGAAGACGAGGGGCTCAGGACGCTGGCCTCCTTCGAGGAGGCCACGGCGGATGCCTTCACCTCCGACATCAACGTGGGCGATACGGCTTGCTCGGAGCAGGCGGGCTGGGCGGCACTGGAGGAGCGCTACGCCCTCAACCTCGACCCGCGCCGGATGAAGGGCGACCCCCTGGTGCTCGTGGGCTCCGTGGGGGCGGGCAGGGTTTTCCTCTCCCTGGTGCATTTCGACACCCCGGGGGACGAAAACGGCGGACGGGTCCTCGCCAACATGTGGGGGGAAGACCAGTCTCCTTTTCACGGGGACCAATCCCCTTTTTTCACGTCCCCCGGAAGTGGAAACCAGTTCCGTTCTCCTTTATCTTCTCGTGGAGGCGCTGGCTCCTGGGGCACGGGTGTCCGGGACACGGGTGTCCGGGGCGCGGGCGCCCTTGGCACTGGTGCCCTTTTTGAGATAGTGGAGGAGCTTTTCGAGGTGGGCGTGCGGAACTTCCTCTGGTTCCGGCGGGGGCCGTTGATTCAGTGGCGGCGGGGGGTCCGCGGCCTTGAGTACTTCACCCTTTATGAGATGGTCCGGGAGCTCTCGCTCCGCCTGCCCCGAGGCGCGCAAACGGGCGAGCTCGTGGCCGAGCTCCGGGCCTTCGCCGGGAAAGCCTCGGGCCTTCTTCTCCGGGAGCGCCGCGCCCTGGACCGGGGGGAGCGGCTTACTTTCAGAGAGGCCGCCGACCCCGGGACCCGAGCGCTCCGGGAGGAGCTTTTCTCCCGAAGCAAGAGCCACGGCGGCCTGTTCAAGCGGCTCCTGGAGAAGGTGGACCGGCGGCTCTACGCCCTGCTCGGGGAGGAGGCCTGAGGGAGCCTACGCCTTGTGCGGCTGGTCCTTCCTGAGCTCCTTCTTCAGGGCGACGGCGAGGTTTCGCATCTCCTCGCCCAGAAAGATGAGTATGTCGTCCAGGGAGACGAAGCCCACGACCCTGTCGTGCTTGTCGGTGACCGGGAAACGCCTTACGTAATGGCTCTTCATCAGCTCGGTGACGCGCATGATGTCCTCGTCTTCCGAGACGGTAATCACCGGGGCGCTCATGATGTCCTTTACGGCCACCTTGGCAGGGTCCTTCCCGGGGAGCATGACCTTGAACAGAAGGTCCCTGTCCGTCAGAATGCCCATCGGCCTGTTTTCCCCGTCGGCCACCACCACGCTGCCCACGGACATGTCGTGCAGGTACTTCACGGCGTCCATGGCCGTTGCGCCGCCGGGCAGGGAGGTTATCTCGTGCGTCATGATATGAGCAAGCGACATCTCTCGCCTCCTTGCGTTTGGAAGGTTCGTCCTAATTCCATCGTAGCAGGTGGCCGTCCCTTGAGCAAGCCGCTCCAAGGTTCTATCGCTCAGGCCGTGGCCTGCGCCCCCGGTTTTTTTAATTATCTATCTCCCCAACTCGCCCAGCCTCTCTTCCCCTCTTATTCGGCGGCAAGGAGTTTTATTACTGTCCGGGCGGCCTTATATGAGTGACGAATGGGTAGAAAGCCCCTTGAAACGCCCTGCACCGGCCCTATCGGGTCGGAACGTTCGCAGACCTTTCTCTTTATGCAACGGCGGCCGCCCTCCATAGGCAGTTCCTCCAAAGGAGTCACTGCCAAGCCGCCTCAGGTCAAACGGCAACGACAAGGAGGCCTTCGGCTACATAATTTATTAAATTGCCCTAGAACGCTCAGGGCTGTCCCCTGGGCAGCCCGTTTCGATGTCAGGACGCTCCGGACCGTGTCCGGCGGTGATTATAGCTACTTCGGCACGGGCCTTTACCCTGCTATAATCCTCTGCCATGAGAGTGCCTCACGTGCTGCTGAAAAGCTGGTTTTTCGGGGCCGTTCTGACAATCGTCTTCCTGCTTGTCACGGTCTTTGGGCTCACTGCCTTTGAGCCCCTGGAAAACGGGTTTTACGACTTTCTTCTCGGGTTGAGGGGCACGGAGGCCACCGGCAGGGTGGTCCTTGTGGACATGGACGAAAAGAGCGCGGAGCTTCTGGGGCCCCGGCCCTGGCCGCGCACGGTCATGGCCGACATGCTGGAGCGCCTC
>JARRLN010000124.1 GCA_037386965.1 Nitrospirota bacterium | reverse complement strand
TCCGCTGCTTGACACCCTTCAGCCCATTATGTAAATCTCACCGTATGCCTCCTCTGAGGACCCATATCGAAAAGCTCATGAACGCCCGCCACTGCAGACCCTTCGATGTCCTCGGACCCCGCCTCATCGCGGAGGAGCGCCTCGCCGTCCGGGCCTTTCTCCCCGGGGTGCGGGAGGCCTGGGTCCTTCACGGCGGCTCCGCGCATCCGATGCAGCGGATGGACGGCTCCGACCTGTTCGAGGCCGCTTTTCCCCTGGTGAAGGACGCATCCCTCTCCTACCGGATACGTGTCCGGGACAAAGGGGGCGGTGAAAGGACGTTCCATGACCCGTACAGCTTCCCGCCCCTCCTCTCGGACTTCGACCTGCACCTGATACGCGAAGGCACCCATCACCGGAAGTATGAGAAACTGGGGGCCCACATCAGGGAAGTGGACGGCATTCGGGGGGTGCATTTCGCCCTCTGGGCCCCCAGCGCCAGAGGGGTGAGCGTGGTGGGGGACTTCAACCGGTGGGACGGCCGGTGTCATCCCATGTGCGCCCGGGACACCTCCGGCATCTGGGAGCTTTTCGTCCCGGGCCTGGGCGAAGGAGACCTTTACAAGTTCGAGGTGCACGCGGATTCGGGCGTCTTCTTGAGGTCAGACCCCTATGGGTTTTATTGCGAGAGGCGGCCCAATACCGCCTCCGTCGTCTGGGACCTGGCGAAGTACTCCTGGGGAGACCGGCAATGGATGGAGGCCAGGGGGGAAAGGAACTGGCCCGGCTCCCCCGTCACCATTTACGAAGTCCACCTGGGCTCCTGGATGAGGCGCGAGGACGGGGGGTTCCTCACCTACAGGGAGCTGGCCAGGGTCCTGGTGGATTACGTCACCCGCATGGGCTATACCCATGTGGAGCTTCTCCCCGTCATGGAGCATCCCCTGGACGCCTCCTGGGGATACCAGAGCCTGGGGTATTTCGCGGTCACCAGCCGCTTCGGCACCCCGGAGGACTTCATGTTCTTCGTGGACCACTGCCACCAAAACGGCGTGGGCGTCATCGTCGACTGGGTGCCCGCCCATTTCCCCAAGGACGCCCACGGCCTGGCCTTCTTCGACGGCACCTTCCTTTACGAGCACGCCCACCCCTTCCAGCGGGAGCACATGGACTGGGGGACCCATATCTTCAATTACGGGCGCACGGAGGTGGCGAGCTTTCTGCTGAACAGCGCCCTCTTCTGGCTGGAGAAATACCACATAGACGGCCTGCGGGTGGACGCGGTGGCCTCCATGCTCTATCTGGACTACTCCCGGAAGGCCGGGCGGTGGATACCCAACAAGTACGGAGGAAACGAAAACCTGGAGGCCATCGCCTTCATAAAGAAATTCAACGAGCTCTGCCACACCCTGCATCCCGGCGTACTGACCATCGCCGAGGAGTCCACCGCCTGGCCCATGGTCACCCGCCCTCCGTACATGGGCGGGCTGGGGTTCAGCATGAAATGGAACATGGGATGGATGCACGACGTCCTGGAGTACTTCGGCAAGCCCACCGTCCACAGAAAATACCACCACCACAACCTCACCTTCGGCTTCGTCTATGCCTTTCAGGAGAACTTCGTCCTCGTCCTCTCCCACGACGAGGTGGTGCACGGCAAGCGCTCCATCCTGAGCAAGATGCCCGGGGACATGTGGCAGAAATTCGCCAACGTGCGCCTGCTCTACGGTTTCATGTACGGGCATCCGGGCAAGAAAATGCTCTTCATGGGAGGGGAGATAGGGCAGTGGAACGAGTGGAGCGAGGACAGGAGCGTCGAGTGGGACCTCCTGCAGTACGAGCCTCACCGGAAGCTCCAGAGGTACGTCCAGGACCTGAACCACCTGCTCCGCAGGGAGCCGGCCCTCTACGAAGTGGATTTCGACCACCCGGGATTCGAGTGGATAGACTTCAGCGATGCCGACACGTCCGTCGTGGCCTTCCTGAGGAAGGCCCGCGAACCGGAGGACTTTCTGGTCTTCGTCTTCAACTTCACCGAGGTCCCCCGCCTGAACTACCGCATCGGGGTCCCCAGGGGCGGCCCTTACAGGGAAATTCTCAACAGCGACGCCGAGGCCTACTGGGGAAGCAACGTGGGCAACGCCGGGTGGGCTCACGCCGAAGAGGTCCCCATGAACCAGTGGCCCTTCTCCCTGAGCCTGACGCTCCCTCCCCTGGGAATGCTCGTCCTGGCCCCATACCGGAAGCCCGCCATGCCAGGGGGAAAGAAGAAGAAGAAGAACAACGCCGGGGCAAAACGGCGGAAAAGTGTGGGCCTTCTTGAAGGGGGCCGGAAGAGGCCCCTGCTCGAGGGCAAGGGAAAGACCCTTTTGCCCGACCACTGAGCGGCGTGCCAAAAGAGCGTCCATCGTGCTTCCGGGCATGTTGAACGACCATGTTTTCACGCCCCTGCCGCCTCGCCCGGCGTGTATACGGAAGCAGGCAGAGGCAATCCTCTCTCTTCTTGAAATCCCGCTCTCTCGGTGCCCCCCGGCATCGAGAAAATACCGCCTCCTCCAAAAAGAAAAAAAGGGCGTTGCGGCATGGCCTTCCACTTTTTGCACGTTTTGGAATATTTTTAATATTCCGAATGCATTTTTTGTATTGACATGCCTCATAAAAAGGGTACGATGTGAGTAAATAACTTATTTAAGTGTCAAAAGTGGGGAAAGGGGGAATCTCCATGCCACTCTGACGGACCGGTCCCGGCTTCCATCAGGCCCCGAAAGCCGCGGCCGGACATCTGTCGTTTCGGGGTTTTTTTATTCCTTTTTACACGGGCGCACGGATTTCCTCTTCAAGGGAGAAGTCCACAATGCGGCGGCTCGAAAGACTGTATTTTTAATTCTGGCCCCTGGATGTCCCGACAGAAGGGGGATTGCATATGAAGAAGCGAAACGACAAAAAAGGGGGGCCGGCTTTTCAAGGGGCCTTTCTCGAGGCGGCAATCTCTGAAGGCCTGCGGCATAAAAGGAGATTAACATGAAAAAAGAACAATTCAAGATGACCCGTCGTCAGCTTCTGAAAGCGGGAATGGTCTGCGGCGGGGGGCTGATGCTGCCTTTGAGATTCTTACCGGCAAAGGCTTTTGCGGCACCAGCAGCCTCCGGGCTAAGCGATCCAGCCCTGCAGCCAAAGTTCGTTGAGCTGGCGCCGAACGCACTGGACCCTGCTTTTCTGTTCAAGGACTTAAACGAGAACGGCGGACCCGTTCAAAAGCCGAATTTCAGCATAGCGATAAGAGAGACCGTGCAGGAAACCGGCCTTATCGACCCGAAAAATGGCCGGAGGCTAAAGACAAAGGTTTGGGGCTATGGTAGGGACACCGTGTCCTGGCCCGGGCAGACCTTTCAGGTAATGAGTACATCTGCCGGCGGTGCGGATGAGACCGTGGTGAGGTGGGAAAACGAACTCCAGGGCGAGAAACACCTGCTTCCCGTGGATACCAACCTGCACTGGTGCTACTCCCTCCACGGAGCTAGCTCGGCCAACGGCGTCGATTACAGACAGTTCAGCATCAAAAAGGACGGGGTGCCCATCATAACCCATCTCCACGGCGGAAACAGCGACTTTCAGTTCGACGGCAATCCGGAGTTCTTCTACAGCCCCGACGGCAGCGTAAAGGGTCCGCAGTGGGATTTTGTGCAGGGCGGCTTCACCAACACCTTCCGCTACAACAATGCCGTGCCGGCCGGAAACCTCTGGTACCACGACCACGCCTTGGGCCTCACGCGGCTAAACGTCTACGCAGGGTTGGCGGGATTCTACTTCATCCGTGACGAGTCTGATACCGGCATGCCGGGCAATCTTCGGCGACCACATGGTGGTCAACGGCAAGATCTGGCCCAAAACCGACGTGGAGCCACGCAACTACCGCATGCGGCTGCTGAACGGCAGCGATTCCCGGCTCATGGTTCTGCAGTTTGTGGCCGTCAACGCCGGTGATACCGGTTTCACGAACGCTAGCTCGCCCATCCCGTTCTGGATCATCGGCAGCGACCAGGGTCTCGGTACGCCAGCCCAGACCGACACGCTGGTGTTCGAGCCTGGCGGGCGCTATGACATCGTGTTCGATTTTTCCGGCTGGGCTCTAAATGGCAAGCGGGTCATCATGAAGAATATCGGGGGCGACGAACCCTTCGGCGGCGATATCCCCGGCCCGCAGGTCTTCGGTGAGACCGACCGCATCATGGCATTTGACGTGGTTGTGCCATTGTCCACTGTGCCTGATGACTTCAATCCCGGTGACCTCCCAGACTACGGCGGCGTCGCCAACGGCGCGACGACGCGCAGGGTGGCGCTGTTCGAGGGCACCGACGAGTTCGGGCGTTTGCAGCCGCTGCTGGGTACGGTAGCTGGTGATCTTAGTGGGACAAACGTGGCAACCGCTTATACGTGGTTTCAGCCGACAACCGAG
>JARRLN010000123.1 GCA_037386965.1 Nitrospirota bacterium | reverse complement strand
TCCGACGCGCCGGTCCTGATTATCTGGCCCGCGTTTGATATCATCACCACGTCGTAATCGTCCCTGATCCGGAGCACCCCCACGGCCTTTCCGCCCTTCTTGCTGAGCTTGATGTTGATGACGCCCTTTCCGCCCCTGCCCTGGGTGGGGTAGTCCTCGATGCGGGTGCGCTTGCCCATGCCCCTTTCGGTGACGGTGAGGAGCGATGTCCTGGGATAGGCCACCCCGGCCGAGACCACCTTGTCGCCCTCGCGCAGGCGGATGCCGATGACCCCGGTGGCCGTGCGCCCCATGCTCCGGACGTCCTCCTCGGGGAACCGGATGGCCAGGCCGCCCCGGGTGCTCATGAAGAGGTCGCTGCTGCCTTCGGTCAGGCTGACGGCGATGAGCTCGTCGCCCTCCTTGAGGGTGAGGGCGATGATGCCGGTGCTCCGGGGGTTGCTGTAGTCCTCAAGGGGCGTGCGCTTGACCAGCCCCCGCCTGGTGTACTGCACCAGGTAGCCCTTGGTGAAGTCCCGCACGGGAAGCGCCGTGGTCACCACCTCGCCCTGGCCGAGGGGCAGAAGGTTCACCATGGCCTTCCCCCGGGCCGTGCGCCCGGCCTCGGGTATCTCGTATATCTTCTTCCAGTAGAGCTTCCCCCTGTTTGAGAAGAACAGCATGTAGTCGTGGGTGTTGCCGATATAGAGGTGCTCGACGTAGTCCTCCTCGCGGGTGACCATGCCGGTGAGGCCCTTGCCCCCCCTGCGCTGGGCGCGGTAGGTGGACAGGGGGTTTCGCTTGATGTAGCCGTTATGCGAGACGGTGATGACCATCTCCTCCTCGGCTATCATGTCCTCGATGTCTATCTCCTGGGCCTCGGGCAGTATCTCGGTGCGCCGCTCGTCGGCGTACTTTTTCTTGACCTCCAGGAGCTCCTCCCCCACGATGCGGTCCACCAGCTGCTCGCTGGCCAGGATGGCCCGGAGGCGCTCTATCTCCTTGAGGGTGTCGCGGTACTCGGCCACGATTTTCTCCCGCTCAAGGCCGGTCAGGCGCTGGAGCCTCATGTCCAGGATGGCCTGCGCCTGCACCTGGGTGAGACCGTAGCCCCCCATGAGGCCCGCCCTGGCCTCCTCGGGGGTAGAGGAGCCCCGGATGAGGGCGATGACCTCGTCCAGGTGGTCCAAAGCCTTGACCAGGCCTTCCAGGACGTGGGCCCTTTCCTCGGCCTTTCTCAGTTCGTAGCGCGTCCTTCGGACGACCACGTCGCGCCTGTGGGAGAGGAAGAGGTTCAACACGCGCTTGAGGTTCAGGATGTGGGGCTGGTTTCCCACCAGGGCCAGCATGATGATGCCGAAGGGGGCCTCCATCTGGGTGTGCTTGAACAGGTTGTTCAGGACCACCTCGGGCATCTCCCCGCGCTTCAGCTCGATGACCACGCGGATGCCCTCCCGGTCGGACTCGTCCCTCAGCTCGCTGATGCCCTCTATCTTCTTGGCCCGGGCGAGGTCGGCAATCTTCTTGATGAGGCTCGCCTTGTTCACCATGTAGGGGATTTCGGTCACCACGATGATGTCGCGGTCCTTTTGCCGCTCCACGCGGGTGCGGGCCCGCACGCGGATGACCCCGCGGCCGTTTCTGTAGGCGTCGATGATGCCCTGGGTGCCGTTGATGATGCCCCCCGTGGGGAAGTCCGGCCCCCGGACGGCCTGCATCAGGTCGTCCACTTTTGCCTGGGGGTTTCTAAGAAGAATGAGCAGGGCGTCCACCACCTCCCCCAGGTTATGGGGCGGGATGTTGGTGGCCATGCCCACGGCGATGCCGGCCGCGCCGTTGACCAGCAGGTTGGGCACCCGGGAGGGCAGGACCTCCGGCTCCTGCACGGTCTCGTCGAAGTTGGGGACGAAGTCCACGGTCTCCTTGTCGATGTCGGCCAGCAGGTCCTCGGCAATCTTGGCCAGGCGGGCCTCCGTGTACCGGTACGCGGCGGCGGGGTCGCCGTCGATGCTCCCGAAGTTGCCCTGCCCGTCCACCAGGGGGTGGCGCATGTTGAAGTCCTGGGCCAGGCGGACCATGGCGTCGTAGACGGCGCTGTCTCCGTGGGGGTGGTACTTCTTCAGGACCTCGCCCACCACGCCGGCGCTCTTAGAGAACTTTTTCCCCGGGGTCAGCCCCTCGCGGAGCATGGCGTAGAGGATGCGCCGCTGCACCGGCTTCAGGCCGTCCCGCACATCGGGCAGCGCCCGCCCGATGATGACGCTCATGGCGTAGTCCAGGTAGGAGACCTTCATCTCCTCTTCTATGCTTATGGGCAACTGGGACATCTATGTCTCCTTTGTTGAGGGTTCTTGGAAATCCTTTAATTTTACCATATCGGGGGACCCAAAAGCCACCCATAAGCCTTTGAATTTTGGAGATTTTCGGCCCTCCGGGCGGCAAGGGACAAAGGGGGGCGCGTTATCAACCCAGAGGAGCATGAGAAAGGGCATGGCGCATCTTCCGGGGGTGTTTGCGGGGGCCTCTCCGGCCCGGGGCTGGCAGCCTGCCCCGAATCAAGCAAAAAACGTCAAAAGGTGCTATAATAACAGGAAAATCTAAATGCAGTCGAGCTGAGAGCCACTCTTGGCTCATATCTGCCAGGAGTGCTTTCCATGAATTTTGAATCTTTCGGTTTCGACCCGCGCATCCTCAAGGGCGTCACATCAGCCGGTTACATCACCCCCACGCCGATTCAGCTTGAGGCGATGCCCCATGTCCTCGCAGGCCGCGACGTCGTGGGCCTGGCCCAGACGGGCACCGGCAAGACGGCGGCCTTTGTGCTGCCCATCCTTCAGCGGCTCATACGGAGCCCCCAGAGAAAGATACAGGCCCTGGTGCTCTCCCCCACGCGGGAGCTCGCCGAGCAGACCCGGGGAGAGATCGCCTCCCTGGGGCTGAAGACCCGCCTGAGGAGCATGGCCATCTACGGCGGGGTGGGCATGAAGCCCCAGCTGGACAGGCTCCATTCGGGCGTGGACATCGTGGTGGCCTGTCCGGGCCGCCTTCTGGACCACATGGGCCAGGGCAAGGTGGACCTCTCCACGGTGAAGGTGCTGGTCCTGGACGAGGCCGACCGCATGCTGGACATGGGCTTTGAGCCCGACATCCGGCGCATCGTCAAGCGGGTCCCCCGCCAGAGGCAGACGCTCCTGTTCTCGGCCACCATGCCCGAGGACATCCTCAGGCTGGCCCGTGAGTTCATGCAGGACCCGGTGAGCGTTTCCCTCAACCATTCGCGGCCCGTGGAGACCGTCTCCCATTATGTCTATCCCGTGGAGGGGCACCTGAAAACACGGCTTCTCATCGAGCTTCTCCGCTCCGAGGAGACCGACTCCGTGCTGGTCTTCACCCGGAGCCGGATGCGGACGAACCGCCTGGCCGGGCAGCTCAAGAGGGCCGGGTTCAGCGTGGCCTCCCTGGAAGGGGGCATGCCCCAGAAAAAGCGGCAGGCGGCCCTCCAGGGGTTCAGGGACAGGAAGTACCAGATACTGGTGGCCACGGACATCGCCGCCAGGGGCATGGACGTCCTGAGCATATCCCACGTGGTCAACTACGACGTACCCGACACGGCGGACACCTACACCCACCGTATCGGAAGGACGGGCAGGGCCGAGCAGACCGGCAGGGCCCTCACCCTGGTCACCCAGGACGAGGCAACCGCCATCCGGGACTTCGAGCGGGACATGGCGGTGGAGATGCCCTGCTGCGAGGTGGAGGGCTTCGAGTACGACGCCCCCATGCCCCCGCGCCCCCGGAGCGCCCCGCGCCGCAACGGGCAGAGGCCCGGGAGACGGAAGCCCGCCAGGCAGGCCCAGCACAGGTAACAACAGGAGGTACCCCATGAACAGGCATGCTCTTCAGAGGAGGCAGGAACTGAACCAGAAGAAGGCCGAAGCGGGCCTCGTTTCGGAGCGGTTCCCCCAGGTCTCGAAGATCGTGATTCAGATGACCTACTACCACCGGACCACCTTCTCCGAGACGGACTCGGTCCTGATGGACAGGACGGTCAACGTCTATCCCGACAGCCCCGCGTACTTCCACATGCGGTGCGCCGCCACGGAGTGCAGCGGCGAGTTCGACCTCACCCCGGTCATCCGTGCCGCGCTCAGGGACGGGAAGAAGAGGGCCGCGGGCAAGCTCATCTGCCCCGGAAAGGGCGATGACCTTCCGGCCAAGCACGCGAGCATAGACTACGAGATAACCGTCCGGTACAACTAAGGAACGC
>JARRLN010000122.1 GCA_037386965.1 Nitrospirota bacterium | reverse complement strand
CCTCAAGCGTTTTCCCCCCGCAAGGAGGGAGTAGCGCATGGCCTCCAGAAGCACGTCGGGAACCGAAGGGACGGGCCCTCTCCAATAGGCCTCCAGGTAACCGTTGACCAGCGCGGCCTTCTCTTCAAGGTATGTTTCTATGTCGCGTGTCATCCGGTCGTCTCGCACATCCGGCCCCGGGCTTCCGGGGGCGTTCACCTTCATGGCCCTGCCGCGAAGAAGCGCTTTTCACAGCCTACACTTTCCCTTCTCGTCGCGGGAGGCGGAGACCGCTACTCCCACTCTATGGTGCTCGGCGGCTTTGAGCTTATGTCATAAACGACGCGGTTGATGCCCTTTACCTCGTTGATGACCCGGTTTGAGATGATCCCCAGGACCTCGTACGGAATCCGGGCCCAGTCCGCCGTCATGGCGTCCACGCTCGTCACGGCCCGGAGGGCCATCACGTTTTCGTAGGTGCGCTCGTCCCCCATGACCCCCACGCTCCGTACCGGCAGAAGGACGGCGAAGGCCTGCCAGAGCTCGCGGTACAGGCCGGCCCTCTTGACCTCCTCCAGAACGATGGCGTCGGCCTGCTTGAGGACCTCCACGCGCTCGGCGCTGACGGGCCCGAGACACCTGATGGCCAGGCCCGGCCCCGGGAAGGGGTGGCGCCAGCATATCTCCTCCGGCAGCCCCAGTTCCTCGCCCACGGCCCGGACCTCGTCCTTGAACAGCTCCCTCAGGGGCTCGACCAGCTTGAGCTTCATCACCTCGGGAAGGCCGCCCACGTTGTGGTGGCTCTTGATGACGGCCGAGGGGCCCTTGAACGAGACGCTCTCGATGACGTCCGGATAGAGGGTGCCCTGCACAAGAAACTCCACGCCCTCTATCCTGCCGGCCTCTTCCTCGAAGACGGCGATGAACTCGTTGCCGATAATCTTCCTTTTCTCCTCGGGCTCGGCCACCCCCTGGAGCTTTCCGAGGAAGCGCTCCCGGGCGTCCACGGCGATGAGCTTGGTGGTGAAGTGCCGCCCGAAGGTGTCGATGACCTTCTCGGTCTCCCCCTTCCGCATGAGGCCGTTGTCCACGTAGATGCACGTCAGGTTGTCCCCCACGGCCTTATGCACCAGAAGAGCGGCCACGGAGGAGTCCACCCCTCCGCTCAGCGCGCAGATGACCCTCTTGCTTCCCACCTGCCGCCTCACCTCCGCGACGGCCCAGTCGATGAAGGACTGCATCCGCCAGGTGGGCTCGGCCCCGCAGATGTCAAAGACGAAATTCCTCAGGATGCGCAAACCCTCCGGGGTGTGCGCCACTTCGGGATGAAACTGAAGGGCGTATTGCCGTGCGCCCGGATGGCTCATGGCCGCCAGGGGTGCGTTGGAGGTGTGCGCGATGCTCCCGAACCCCGGGGGAAGGGTCTCTATGCGGTCCCCGTGGCTCATCCAGACCCGGGTGGTCCTGGACACTCCCCAGAGGAGGTCGGCGTCGCTGTCCACCATGAGGTCGGCACGGCCGTATTCCCGCCTCAGGGAGCCGGCCACCTTGCCTCCGAGCATGTGCGCCATCACCTGCATCCCGTAGCAGATGCCCAGGACCGGCACCCCCAGGGAAAAAATCCCGGGGTCCGGCAGAGGGGCGCCCGCGTCGTAGACGCTCGCGGGGCCGCCGGAGAGGATGATGCCCCTGGGGTCATGGGCCTTTATCTCCTCCAGCGGGACGTTAAAGGGCATTATCTCGGAGTAGACCCTCTGCTCGCGGATTCTCCGCGCGATAAGCTGGGTGTACTGGGAGCCGAAATCCAGCACAAGGATGTTGTCTTTGTGGACCGGAGCCTTGAACATCCATTGATTATAAAGGATTAACGGGAGAAAAGTCTAAAGAGCCCTCCCGCGCCCAAGCATGCGGAAAAGTGCTGAAAATAGCTCTTTCCAGACACCCGGGGGTGATGACCGGAAGGGCGGAAGCCAGCCTACATGAAGGCGCCCCGCCGCCCCCTCCCGTGGTAGACTAATCCCCATGGTGGCCAGGGTGTTTCTCATAGTGCTCGACGGCGTGGGCGCGGGGGAGTCGCCCGACGCCGCGCAATACGGCGATGCGGGCAGCAACACCCTGGGGAACCTGGCCCGAGCGGAGTCATAGTGCTCGACGGCGTGGGCGCGGGGGAGTCGCCCGACGCCGCGCAATACGGCGATGCGGGCAGCAACACCCTGGGGAACCTGGCCCGAGCGGAGGGCGGCCTTTCCCTGCCCACCCTCGAGGGCATGGGCCTGGGCAATGTCGTCGAGATAAAGGGCGTGCCTCCTTCAGCCCGGCCCCGGGCCTCCTCGGGAAAGATGCGGGAGCTCTCCAGAGGGAAAGACACCATCACGGGGCACTGGGAGATGATGGGAATCAAAACCGAGGAGCCCTTCCCCACCTATCCCGGGGGCTTTCCCCTGGAGGTGCGGGAGGAGTTCGAGCGGCGCATCGGCCGGGCGGCCCTCTGGAGCGGGCCCGCCTCGGGCACCGAGATCATCGAGCGATGGGGGCGCATGCACATGCGCACGGGCCAGCCCATCGTCTATACGTCGGCCGACAGCGTCTTTCAGGTGGCCGCCCACGAGGACGTGATACCCGTGGAGGAACTCTACGCCATCTGCCGTACGGCCCGCGAGGTCCTCCGCCCTCCCCACCACGTGCAGCGCGTCATCGCCCGCCCCTTCGTCGGCCCTCCCTTCAGAAGGACGTACCGGAGAAAGGACTTCTCCCTGCCCCCGCCCGAGGAGACCCTTGTCGAGCGTCTCCATGCCCGACGGGTGGAGGTCGTCTCGGTGGGCAAGGTCTCCGACATGTTCGCCGGACGGGGCTTCAGCCGCACGGTAAGGACCGAGGGGAACCGCGACGGCATGCAGAAGCTGAGCGGTTTGCAGAAGAGCTTTCGGGAAGGCCTGGTTTTCGCGAACCTGGTGGACTTCGATACCCTTTACGGGCACCGGAACGACACCCGGGGTTTCCGGGAGGCGCTGGAGGAGTTCGACGGGTGGCTCGGGGGCTTCGCCGAGGGGCTTCGCAAGGGAGACTATCTCATCGTCACGGCGGACCACGGCCTGGACCCCACGACACCCAGCACGGACCACTCGCGGGAGTACGTGCCCGTCGTTTTCTGCGGCCCGGAGGTGCGGCCCCACGACCTGGGCATACGGGAGGGTTTCTGGGACGTGGGCCGCACGGTGGCCGATATCTTCGGCTTGGTGGAGTTTACCCGGGGGAAGGGTTTCCTTTCGTCCTGACCCCTAGAGCAAGAAAACCCAGACGGCAGCGGCGCCCACGGCAAGGAGAAGCGCCAGCAGAAGGATTCCCCACCGGCTCCGCACAACCCTGCCCATCAAAAACCACCGGGACGGCAAGACCTCGGTGCTCTTCGACGACGTTTTCGCCCTCCGCCTCATGAAGATGTCGTTCAGTATCGTGATGCCCTGGGCGAAGACGCCTGTCTTGTCATGGGAGACGAGCTCGTAAATGTTCTCCTCCACGATGGCCTTCCCCGGGTCGATGACCAGGTTCTCCGGGGAGATGTCCTTCAGCCACCGGGTCTCCTGGAGAAACGTCTCCATGGTGTGCTCGCGGAGGCGGGAGGCGTCCTCCCGGGCAAGGGCGTTCAGGCGCCGCACAAGGCCCCGGGGCTCCCGGAGCCCGCTTTCATCCCCGAGCCCCGTGTGCTCCTTGAGAAGGTCCACCCGCACGGCCCGGATGGAGGCCCCGAGGCCGGCGTCCTCCGGGGAGGCGGCCTCCCAGGCCAGGTTCAGCTCCGTGTCCAGGCCCATGCTCCGATTCGTCACATTGGCGGAGCCCACGGTGAGGAACCGGTCGTCCACAAGGAGGAGCTTGGCGTGGATGTACGTGGAGACCTCCTCCCCGGGCCCGAGGGAGCCGGCCCGCGTATAGTAGACGCCCAGGTCATGTCCTCTTGCGCGGGCCAGCTCACGGAGAGAGTGGAGCATCTTTGTCTGGGCCAGGCCGAGGGAAAGCTCCTCCAGAAAGGTGTGGGGGCGCTTGGGCAAGACGATGACAATCTGGAGCTTCGGCATCCCTTCGGCCTTGAGCCTCTCCACGAATGCCCTGTAGACGGCCTCCGAGGTGAAGTACTGGTTCTCGACGTAAACGAGCTCCCGCGCAGATGCGATGGCCCGGATGAAGAGGTTTCTGACCTCCTGAATCTCCGCCTTCTCCGGGACCAGGGTCTTCCCCTGGGTGCGCGCAACGGCGACCCTGCGGGCATCGATGCGGACGTCGGGCGTCACCCGGTGGCCCTCTCCCCGGGGGACATCGGCAAGGGACAGCTCTTCCCCCGTGGCGTTCCTCCATCGATGTACAAAAAGCCCGGCCAGCTCCCGGGCCGCAGGCCCTGTGACCCAGCCCTGCATGTCGTGGTAGGGCTCATACGGCCTGCCCCCGGCATCCCTTCTCAAGGGCTGATGGGCCAAGTGCCGGCGGTCGTCCCAGCGGGCCGAGCAGATATCCAGGCCCCCCGCGAAGGCGGCCTGCCCGTCTATCACCACCAGCTTCTGGTGGTGGCTTGCTCCCACGGGGTGCCGGTCGTCAAAGGCGAAACGGACGCGCTGGGCCGTCTTCCACCTGAAGATGAAATCCTGAAACCACTCCCTCTTGAAGGTGTAAAGCGTGCTGAAGTCCCAGGCCAGGATGTAGACCTCCAGCTCGGGGTTCCGCCTGGTCACCTGCTGGAGGAACTCAAGGAGGGTCTTTCCTCCCCCCGCCTGCCCGGCATCGTCCCCCCGGAGAAGGACCACGTCGCTGTCGAACTGCCAGCCCGCCATGAGCACGTACCGCCGGGCCCGCAGCACCGACCGGCAGAACTCTCCGTAATAGTGCCTGGCGTCTACGACAAGGCCCGATTCCTCCACGTCATGGATACCCTGACAGGTCTCCCCCGGCACGAGGATTCTTCTCACGTCGAAACCTCCTCCGCGCCGGGCACAAGGACGGTGCAGACCACGGGGAGGTGGTCGGAGGCCGCGCCGGCTGGCCCGTCCCGGGGCACCTCCGTGCGCTCCACGCGTATGTCGTCGGAGACGAAGATGTAATCCAGGCGAAAGAGGGGGAGGCGGCTCGGATAGGTCCTCTTGGGCTTGGCGTCCGTTACGTTCTGGGCGTCCCTCAGGATGCGCCGGAAGGTTCGATAGACGGAGGAGACGCTCCAGGTGTTCAGGTCTCCGAGGAAAATGACGGGCGGGCGGCACCCGGGGGCGCCGAGCCACTCCGGCCCCGCGAGGTGCCGGGCCTGGGCCTTCCGTTCATGCCGGTCCAGCCCCATGTGCGTGTTGACGACCTGAACCTTCACACCCCCGGCATCCACCTCCACCCAGAGGGCTCCCCGCTGCTCCAGGAACTGCCGGCCGGGGTGGGTGGGCAGCCGGCCGGCCTTGACCAGGCGGGCCGGGAGGGCGGAGAGCACGGCGTTTCCGTACAGGCCCTTCTCAATCCTGAGGGACGGGTGGAAGTGATAGTCCATCTCCAGGGCCCCTGCTATGATGCTCGTCTGGTCCACCCCTCCGGTGCGCACAAGGCCGTTGTCCAGCTCCTGGAGGGCCACGATGTCGGGAGAATGCCGGGCGATGACCTCGGCAACCCTGAGGGGTGAGGCTTTGCCGTCCCGTCCCACACAGCTGTGGACGTTGTATGTCATGACGGTGAGCTTCCGCTTCATCTGCGCCGCTGCGCCCTCTGGCCCCGCCCTTCGTGATGCGCTGCGCCGGTGTAGGTCTATAATAGTAGAGGATAGGGAGAAACCGGGACCCTGTCAAACACGTGCCGTCCGGGGACAATGAAGCTTTCACGACTGTATATCGCCGTCATCGCCGTGCTTGTGGCCGCCGTCCTGGCGGCCTGGTTCCTCTGGCTCCATGACGTCGTCAGCTTCCAGAACATCAAGGCGCACAGGCACGAGCTGAGAGAAATGGTCGGGGAGCACTACGTTTCTTCGGTGGCGGCCTTCGTCGGCGCGGTGCTCTGCACGGCGTTTTTCATGCCGGGGGCCCTGGCCCTGGCTCTCCTCGGTGGTTTCCTCTTCGGCACGGTGCACTGCATCGTCTACGTCAATGCAGGCGGCCTTATGGGGGCCACGCTTGCCTTTCTTCTCGCCCGCCACCTCCTGGGCAACTGGCTGCAACAGCACTATGAGCACGAGCTCAGGGCCTTCAACAGGGAGATCAAGCGACATGGGCACAACTATCTCGTGACGCTCCGGATTCTCCCCATTTTCCCCTTTTTCCTTGTGAACCTACAGCTTCGCCGGCCAGGGACTGGGCAGCTTGAACTCTCCCTGGGAGGTCCTGTCGCCGAAGATACTGGCGGCACTGGCCCTGATGGCCCTTTTCGCCCTCCTGCCCGTGGAGGTCAATATCATCAAGCACTTCCGGCAGCGGCCCAGGGGGCCGGGGAATTGACAACCCCCTTCGCCGCACGCTATGTTCTCCTTAGATAGAGAAAGCCGGTTCGAAGGAGGCGACCACAATGTTTGGGCGGAGCTTTAAACTCTTTACGCTGTTCGGCTTCGACGTCAAGATAGACTGGAGCTGGATCATCATCGCGGTCCTCATCACCTGGTCCCTGGCTCAGGGGTATTTTCCGCACTACCACGAGGGCCTTTCCTCGTCCACATACTGGTGGATGGGCGTTTTCGGAGCGCTGGGCCTCTTTGCCTCCATCGTCTTTCACGAGTTCTCCCACTCCCTGGTGGCCAGACGGTACGGCCTTCCCATGAGGGGCATCACGCTTTTCATCTTCGGCGGGGTCGCGGAGATGCAGGAGGAGCCGGCAAACGCGAAGACGGAGTTCCTGATGGCCTTTGCCGGGC
>JARRLN010000121.1 GCA_037386965.1 Nitrospirota bacterium | reverse complement strand
GTTTGGACGAACGAAATTGAGACCAGCACGCGTGTCGAGGGCAGGTTGGCATCCGCTGAGGTCTGCCGTTCTGCGATCTGCACGATGGACTTGACGGTACCCGGCAGCGCAACGGCCGCACCCGGCAGGCAGGCCAAGGTAAGCGCTAGAAACAGGGGCCAATTGAACATGGGCTCTCCTTCCTGGGCTTCCAACCCCACGTCGAGCTGTTTCGGCTCAAGAGCTACTCGCCAAAGGCCATGTGCTCCGGAAGCTGCCCGATGGTCACCGACAGGGTCTTCTCCTCTCCCTTTCTGACCACCGTTAGCTTGGCCTTCCCGCCCGGGGACGTGCTGGCCACCATGTTGCGAAGTTCCCGGGGGCTCTTGACCTCCTTGCCCTCGTAGGAGACGATGATGTCGCCCCTTTCAAGGCCCGCCTCGGCCGCCGGGCTCTTTTCCACCACGTCGCTTACCAGGACGCCCTTGACCTCCTTGAGGCCGAACTGCTTGGCCAGCTCCGGCGTTATGGGCTGGATGGTCACGCCCAGCCACCCCCGGATGACCCGCCCTTTCTCGATGAGGCTCTTCATCACGGTCCGGGCCATGTTGCTCGGGATGGAAAACCCTATCCCCTGGTACCCGCCGGTGGTGGTGAAGATGGCCGTGTTGATGCCCACGACCTCGCCCCTGGGGTTGACCAGCGGGCCTCCGGAGTTCCCCGGGTTGATGGCCGCGTCGGTCTGGATGAAGTCCTCATAGTCGGCGATGCGCACGTTGGCCCTGCCGATGGCGCTGACGATGCCCATGGTCACCGACTGGGTAAGCCCGTAGGGGCTGCCCACCGCAATGACCACCTCTCCCGCCTTCAGGGCGTCAGAGTCCCCCCAGGCCGCGGCCGTCAGCCCCTTGGCGTCTATCTTGACCACCGCGAGGTCGGTCGGGGGGTCGCTGCCCACGACCTTTCCCTTGAACTCGCCCTTCCCTACGACGGTCACGTGAATCTCTTCGGCGTCCTTGACCACGTGGTAGTTGGTGACGATGTACCCGGAGGGGTCCACGATGACCCCGGAGCCCAGGCTTACGCGCGTCTCCTCCTGGGGCTCTCCGTACTGCTTGAAGAACTCGTCTCCGAAGAACCGCCGGAAGAAGGGGTCCTGGAAAAGGCCGGGCGGGCCGACCCGCCGCTGCACCGTGTGCGTGCTGGAGATGTTGACCACCGAGGGCTTCACCGCCTCGGCAACGCGGACCAGCGCTTCGCTGACCTGGGTGAGCGTCTTGACCGCCTCCTCCGGGACGGGCTGGCTGTATCCCTTGTTCTGGATGTCCAGGTCGGAAGACAGGGTCAGACCGAGGACGAGACCGATGGCAATAAGCAGCGCCATGCCGCTTATCGTAAGCGTCTTCCTTTTCATTTTGATCCTCCTTCTCTTTCGGGTGAGTGAGAGCCGCAGACGTTTACTATACCAAGCGAATTATGAAAAAAGCATGAACCGCCCCCTATGCCCCCGAGACCAGGGCCTCTGCCTCCTCCGGGGCAAAGCTCCTCCGGTCAAGCACGTTATGGACAAACCGGAAAAGGAGCCTCCGCCCCTCGTCCCCCAGTTCGGGGTAGAACGCGGGGTTTGCCACCACCGCCCCCCGGAAGGCGAAAAACGGGGCCAGCACCTCCAGGACCTCGGTGTCCCCGGTGGCCCTGACGTAGGCGTCAAAGAAGAGCTTGAGGGCCTCCACGCAGGCCCCCGTGAAGGCCCCCCGGTGCTTGAGGGAGAGAAAGACGTAATTGATGCTCAGGGCCGTCAGGTCGTCGGCCGCCTCGCCCCATGGGCCGCGGCTTCTGTCCAGAAGGCGCATCCTCCCCCTCCAGCCCCGCACGTCCTCCCGGTCCTCCTGCTCGCCGTCCCCCGTCCGTTCGGGCCGCCCCTCCCACCAGATGTTTCCGGGATGGAAGTCCCCGTGTATCTGGCAGAGCCTGTGCGTCCGCTTTCTCAGGCGGAGGCGCCAGTCGACGCACTTCTTCTCGATGGCGGCCATCTCCCCGGCGGGGATAACCCCTTCGGGGTAGGCGTCGAAGACCCCCATCAGGCACTCCCCGTGGCCGATGACGTCCCGTATCTTCCGGAGGTACAGGGAGCGGGACTCCCTCTTTAGGGCGTGTATGCCGGCCAGGTACTCCGTCATGGCGCGTATCTTCGCCCTGTCCTCGGCCCGGAGGGCGTCCCTGCCCGCCATGGCCTCCAGGTCCCTCATGTAGGGCTCGCCCCTGACTTCCTCCATCACGAGGTAGTATTCCCTGCCCCCGGCCACCGAGAAGAAAGAGCCGTCCTCCCGCTCCGCGAGCACGTCCAGGGCGCGCACATGGGCCGGCAGAAGGCCGAAGGTGTCATAGGCCAGGAGAAACAGCCCGGCCCTGTCGGCGGGGTAGTCGTGCCCCAGCCCCTCGGGGCGGACGCTCTTCAGGACATATCTCCGCACCCCCTCGCGCGTGTCGAGCTCGAGCAGGAAACCCTGCCCGTGGGCCCCCCGGCCCAGGGGGGTGAGGCCCCTCAGGCGGCACTCCCCCAGGGAGCGGCGGAAATGCTCTTCAAGGGATTTTGCGGCCAGGGAAATCTCCATCGTGGCTAAGATTATAGAGCATCCGTCCGCCCTTGGATACCCTGCGCGGCGCGTGTTATAATATCGGGATTTTCCCCGGGGAGAGTGCGATGCTATGAGTTTGCTTGTCGTGGGCTCGGTGGCCTTTGATTCGGTAAAAACGCCCTTCGGCGAGGTGGCGGAGGTCCTGGGGGGCTCGGCCACCTATTTTTCCACCTCCGCGAGCTACTTCACGGACGTCAGGCTCGTTGCCGTGGTGGGGGAGGACTTCCCCGAGCGGCACGTGGGCTTCCTCAAGACGAGAAACATCGACATCCAGGGGCTGGAGCGCGTTCCCGGCCGGACCTTCCGATGGCAGGGGGAGTACGGCTACCAGCTCAACGAGGCCCATACGCTCAAGACGGAGCTGAACGTCTTCGAGACGTTCAGGCCCAAGCTCCCCGAGCCCTACCGGGCCTCGGACATCGTCTTTCTGGCCAACATAGACCCGGACCTTCAGCGCGATGTCCTGGGCCAGGTCCAGAGCCCCTCGCTGGTGGCCATGGACACCATGAACTTCTGGATAGAGGGCAAGCGGGACTCTCTCATGGAGACCCTGAAATTCGTGGACATCCTCATCATAAACGACGCCGAGGCCCGCCAGCTCACCGGAGAGGCCAACCTGGTCAAGGCGGCCCAAGGGATCCTGGCGATGGGACCCAAAACACTGGTTGTCAAACGGGGTGAATACGGGGTCCTGGTGTTTCATGAACACACCATATTCTCTGCTCCGGCCTATCCTCTCGAAGAAGTCTACGACCCGACCGGTGCTGGAGACACTTTTGCCGGTGGTTTCATGGGTTATCTGGCCGCAACCGACAACCTCTCGCAGGGCACGATTCGCAAAGCCACGGTGTTTGGCAGCGTCATGGCCTCCTTTACCGTCGAGGACTTCAGCCTGAATCGCTTGCGTCGCCTGAACTGGAGTGATGTCGAGGAGCGCTTCCGGCATTTTCAGGCTCTGACGACCTTTGAAGGGCTCTAACGCCCGCAACCCTTGATCGGAAGTGCTCATGTTCGTCTGGGATCAATCAACGCGTGCCATCATGGTGCCTGCCGGGCAGGTCATCCACCTGTTTCGTTCCATGCGGGATGTTCAACTGGCCCTGCCGGGGGTTTCCGCTCAGGAAGCGACGGCATACCTGTGTCAGTACCGGACCGACGCAGGGATCGAGACCGTAGCGGTGTTTCACCTTCATCAGAGTGACGTGCTGGCCTTTTATTTCAGCGAGCCGCGCGCTGCCCCGGCCACACAGATGGAGAAGATGCTCAATCAGGGCCTCAATTTCGTCGAGTCGATGGGGTTTTTGCTGACTGATCAGGACATTCACTACCTGGATGATGCCGACCGGAAAATGTTGTGGGAGTCCCTGCCGCTGATGGCGGGTTTGCCCAAAACCGGGTCGGAGCTTGCCGCCTCCGGTCAATCCGGAGAAGACATTCAGGCCGATCCCGAGGAATTGACCGAGATGGTCGAATCGGCACTAGACGCACCGAACCTGGGGGCTGCAGGCCGTGACCAGACGACGGCGAGCGCAGTGTCTGCTTCCTCACGGGACACGGCCGAATCAGCGATTGCGGATGAGACCGCGGACGCCAATGTCGATGACTTGCTCGCCGCGGTGGAAGCCATGCGCGCTAAGCGTCCCGGACTCCGGGCTGACAGGGCCGTGCCGACGTCAGCCGAGATCAACCGTCGCAAGGATGACCTGCGTCAGCTTGTCGGGCGAATTCTCG
>JARRLN010000120.1 GCA_037386965.1 Nitrospirota bacterium | reverse complement strand
GCGCCATGCACATATCGGAGGGCATACTGCCTTTCCACTGGGCGGCCCTGTGGTTTGCCGCGGCAGTGCCTTTCGTGGCCTACGGGCTCTGGAGGCTCAAGGTCCTGTCGAGGACCGATATTTCCTTCAAGCCGCTGGTGGGCCTCATGGCTGCGGTGGTCTTCGTCATCTCCTGCATGCCCCTTCCCGTGCCTACGGCTGGCACCTGCTCGCACCCCTGCGGCACCGGGATATCCGGGGTGCTTCTCGGCCCGTTCATCAGCGTGGTGATAACCGCGGCGGCCCTTCTCATCCAGGCCCTTTTCCTGGCCCACGGGGGGCTCAGCACCTGGGGGGCCAATATCCTTTCCATGGGGGTGGCGGGCTCTTTCGCGGGCTACGGGGCCTTCAGGCTCCTGAGGAAGCTCCACGGCGGCCTCTTCCTTGCGGGCTTCGCGGCGGGCCTCCTTGCCGACTGGGCCACCTACGCCATGACGTCGGCCGAGCTTGCCTCGGGGATAAGGGGTGATGCGCCCTTCGTGCCTCTTTTCACGAAGATACTCATAGCTTTCGTGCCCACGCAGCTTCCCCTGGGGATTCTGGAGGGGGCGATGACCGCGGGCATGGTCACGCTCCTTTACAGGAAGAGGCCGGACCTCCTTGTGAAGATGCGCGTTCTCCGGCCCGAGGAGGTGACGGCATGAAAGGAGTGGTGTTTTTCCTGATGGCGCTGTGCCTTCTTACTTTTGCGGCCCCGATACATCCGGCAAGGGCCCGGTGGAGCGGCGTGGACGAGACCGTTGTCGAGAAGTACGCGGAGGAGCACGGCAGGGAGGCAAGAGACCCGTACATCAACACCGACAAGGGAGACCTCCTGCTTTTCGTCTTCCTGCTGGGCGGCGCGGTCGGCGGCTTCGCAGGCGGGTATTACTGGAGGGTGCTCATGGAGCAGAAGGGCTCGGCCGCCCGGGAAGAAAACGAGGAGACATAGATTAAAGCGATGGAGCGGCTTACCGGGCACTACAGGAACGAACATTTCCTCGCCAAAGTCGACGCGAGGGTGAAGCTCCTGAGCGGCCTCGTGCTCCTGGTGATGGTGCTGAGCTACAGGGGGTACGCCTTCCCTCTGCTGGTGGCGCTCATGTGCCTGGGGCTCTGCGTAAGGATGAGGGTGCCCCTGAGGCTCTTCGTCCTGAGGTTTTCGGAGCCGGCGTTCATCGCCCTGATGGCGGTGCTCCTGAAGTTTTTCTTCACGGGCAAGGACGCGCTCTTCTCGGTGCAGGTCTTCGGCATGGGCATCACGGGGTACAGGGACGGGCTCGTGGAGGGGCTCCTGCTGGCAAGCAGGATAGCGGGCGCGGTATCCATAGTCGCCGTGATGGGCTTTGCCACGCCCTTTGCCGAGACCATGGCCGCCCTGTCGTGGCTCAGGGTGCCCAGGGGGCTGATAGAGGTGCTGATGCTCGCCTACAGGTATATCTTCGTCCTGCTCGAGGACGCCGTGGTCATATATAACGCACAGAAGAACCGTCTGGGTTATTCGAGCGTGAGGCGCGGGCTGCGCTCCTTCGGCATACTTGCGGGCTCTCTTGTTCTGAAGGCCCTGGAGCAGAGCCAGCACACGGCCACGGCTCTGGCCCAAAGGGGTTATGACGGCGATTTCCCGAAGCTCGGCCACGGGCCCGTGAGGCTCCGCGAGGCCGCGGCGGCGGCCGTGTTTCTGCTGGTTCTGGGGACGGTATGGACCCTGGCGTGAGGCTCAGGGCCAGAGGGCTTTCCTACCGCTATCCCGACGGGACGGAGGCGCTCTCGGGAATCGACCTCGACGTCCGTAGCGGCGAGTTCGTGGGCGTCCTGGGCTCAAACGGTTCGGGCAAGACCACTTTGCTCGGGGCCCTGGACGGCCTCCTGAAGGATTACCGGGGCAGCGTCCGCCTGGACGGCCAGGAGGTCCGCGCCCTTACTCCCAGGGAGATCTACCGCAAGGTGGGGCTTGTCTTTCAGAATCCGGACAACCAGCTCTTCGCGGCCACGGTGGCCGAGGACGTGGCCTTCGGCCCCCATAACATGGGCTTCGAGGAGGAGGAAGTGCACAGGCGCGTCCTCCGGGCCCTCAAGGCCGTGGACATGCACGAGCACGCCCGCAAGGGCATCCACAACCTGAGCTTCGGCCAGAAAAAACGGGTCTCCATCGCAGGGCTTCTGGCCATGGGCCACGAAGTGCTCCTCATGGACGAGCCTACCGGGGGACTGGACCCCATGGGGGAGTACGCCATGATGGAGCTTCTGATGGCGCTCAACCGGGAGGGGGTCACCATCGTCATGGCCACCCACAGCGTGGACCTAGTGCCGCTTTTCCTGAGCACGCTTCATATTCTGAGCCACGGGCGCATCACCCGGGGCGGAAGCCCCGAGGAGGTCTTCACCGCGCCGGAGGACATGGCCCGGGTAAAGCTTCGCCTCCCGCATATCGCGGAGCTTATCTGGCAACTGAGGGACCGGGACGGCGTTACCTTCCCCCGGCTCCCCCTCACCGTGGGGGAGGCCCGGAGGCTTCTTCTGGAGAGGCTGGCCGGTGCCTGAGCGCAAGCCTCTGAGGAGCGGATACACCACGGGGGCCTGTGCCGCCGCCGCCGCAAAGGCGGGGGCGGCCCTGCTCCTGGGCCGGGGCGCGGAAGGCCGGGTCGCCATCACCCTTCCCGGCGGCCAAGAGGCCGCGTTCCGCCTCAAGGAGGCCTCCCTTGGTGACGGGACGGCCTATGCCTCGGTCATCAAGGACGCCGGCGACGACCCCGACATCACCCATGGCGCAGAGATAGGCGCCCGGGTGGAGCGCATTCACGAAGGCCGGGCACTGGTGATACGGGGAGGGCAGGGCGTGGGCCTGGTCACGCGCCCGGGACTTCCGGTGGCCGTGGGCGAGCCCGCCATAAACCCCGTGCCCCGGAGGATGATACGGGAGGCCGTGCAGGACGTCTTGGGCGGAGCCACGAGTGCGGAGGCCCTCAAGGTGACCATAATAGTCCCGGAGGGCGAGAGGCTTGCGGAGAAAACCCTGAACCGGAGGCTCGGCATCGTGGGGGGAATCTCCATTCTCGGGACGACGGGCATCGTTACGCCCATGTCCACGGCGGCCTGGAGGGCCACCATCACCTCCTCGATGGACGTGGCCCGGGCCATGGGACTTTCGGAAGCCGTGCTGTCGGCAGGCCGGACGTCGGAGCGCGCCCACATGAAGGCCTACGCCCTTCCTGAGGCCTCCTACGTCCTCATGGGCGATTACGTGGAGTTCAGCCTGCGGGAGGCGGCGCGGCATCGGTTCGAGCGCGTAAGCCTCGTGGCCCAGTGGGCCAAGATGCTCAAGACGGCCATGGGCACCCCCGACACCCACGTGAGGGCCGGTCCCATCAGACTTGAGGAGGCGGCGGCCTTCCTCCGGGGGCTGGGGGCCCCGCTTCCCCACAGGCAATACAACACGGCCCGTGAGATGTTCGAGCTTCTGGCCCGGGAGGGCGGGCAGGAGGTTTTTGGACGCGTCTGCTCGGAGGCGGCGGCCTACGGCTGGAGGGTTTCGGGCCTGCCGGTCCGGGCGCACCTGGTCTCCTACGGAGGGGATATAATAGTACTGCGCGCATTCAATAACTAACACGGCGGTGCCGGCAGCAGGCCTTGAAGCAAGCACTGTTTCAGGGGCTTCAATGCCACTCATAAAACTACTGGCTGGTAACGGACTGTGGATGAGCTTTTTGTCGTCGGCATAGACAGGGGAGGGTGCCTGAGCGAAGAGGCCCGGCGGTGCCTGGAGAGGGCCGGGGTCATTTTTGCCTCCCCCAGGCTCCGGGATGTCTTTTCCCAGATGGCCGGGTCTTCCGGCCTTCTGGGGAAGTGCCGGGTGCTTGAGAAGGTCGACGACACCGTGGCCGCCCTCAGGCAAAGCCGGGGGAAGGCGGTGGTCCTGGCCTCGGGGGACCCGCTTTTCTTCGGGATAGCCCGGAGGCTCCTGGAGGAGTTCCCTCCGGAGAAGGTGCACATCGTCCCCGGGGTGTCCTCGGTCCAGAGGGCCTTCGCCCGGGCGCGGCTCCCCTGGGAAGACGCCCTCTTCGTGAGCTTCCACGGCCCGCGGCGGAGGGATTGGTCGCTTGATGACCTGCCCCTTCTTTGCGAGCGGCATGGAAAGCTCGCCATTCTCACCGGCGGGGAGAACACGTCCCGGGACGTCGCCGCCCGCCTGCCCCGGGGGGCGGTGGTCTTTGTCTGCGAGCGCCTGGGCTACCCCGACGAGCGCGTAAGACGGAGCACACCCGCGGGGGTCCGGAGGATGACCGTCCGGGAGCCGAGCCTCCTTCTGGTGCTTGCGCCCCCGGGGGAAAGGCCTCTCCTGGGCGTGGACGAGGAGGAGATGGAGCATGAGCGGGGGCTCATCACCAAAGACGAGG
>JARRLN010000119.1 GCA_037386965.1 Nitrospirota bacterium | reverse complement strand
CCAACTCACCCATCCTCTCTTCCCCTCTTTTGACAAAGAGGGGAAGAGAGGCTTATTCGGCGGCAAGGAGTCTTATTACTATCCGGGCGGCCTTATATGAGTGACGAATGGGTAGAACAGCCCCTTGAAATGCCCTGCACCGGCCCTACCGGGCCGGAACGTTCGCAGACCTTTCTCTTTATGCAACGGCCGCCCTCCAGAGGCAGTTCCTCCAAAGGAGTCACTGCCAAGCCGCCTCAGGTCAAACGGCAACGACAAGGAGGCCTTCGGCTGCATCAATCTATTATTACACCGCCAATGAAAAGCCATAATGTCTTCATTGTCCGGCTTGGCCGGACAATCCAGAACCTGTTGAAAAGCCTGGATTCCCAGAGCAAGCCGGGGAATGACGCCATTGAAGATGTTTCATGTTTATAACTGCCGGTGTGATAAATTGCTCTAGTAGTTTTCCACCATCTCCCAGACCCCGCAGGGGCACACGCCCGCGCAGAAGCCGCAGCCGATGCATTTCTCGTCGTCCACCACGTACTCGTAGGCGCCGCCGCCCAGGTCCACGCGGCTGATGGCCCCCCAGTAGCAGGTGGCCTCGCACATGCGGCAGTCGCGGCAGGTGGCGCAGGACATGCACGCGTTGGCCTCCCGCTCGGGGCTGAAGGCCTCCCCGCGGCAGACCTCGTAGTACTCGCGCCTCACCTTATCGTAGGGGATGGGCTGCTTGGCCTCGGGCATGTAGTCGTAGTGGCTCAGCTCGGCGTGGATGACCTCGGCCACCCGGCGGCCCTGCCCGATGGCGTGGGTGACGAGGCCCGGCCTGGTGGCGTCCCCGATGGCGTAGACCTTGATGTCCGAGGTCTGCCCCAGGTCGTTGACCACCACCCAGCCCCGCTCGGTGTGGATGCCCGGGGGGAGGAAATCCAGGATGGGCACCTCGCCCACCGAGACGACCACCAGGTCGGCCTCAAGCGCGGTGCCGTCCTTGAAATAGAGCTTCCCGGCCTTCTTGTCGTACCGCTCCGTAAACCGGGGCCAGACAATCTCGGTGCCTCTCTCCCGGGCCTGCTCAAGCTCCTTGCCGAAGGCCGCGGGCTTCTGTACGTCCACGGCCGTTACGCTCCGGGCCCCGCAGTCGAAGGCCTGGCTGGCCACGTCCATGCCCACGTTTCCCGCGCCGATGACGGCCACCCGCTTGCCCTTGAGGTCGGGGAGCTCCCCGAAGTTTATCCCCTTCAGAAACTCTATGGCGGAGACGGTGTCCCCGGAGCCGGGGAACCGCAGCTCCCGGGGCTTGTGGGCCCCGCAGGCCACGATGACCCGGTCGTTCTCTCCGTATATCCTGTCGAAGGCCTTCCGGTCCACCCGTCCTCCGGTGTGCACGTGAACCCCTACCTCGCGGAAGCGGGAGAGCTCCTTCTGGAGCACCTCCTGGGGGAGGCGCTCCCGGGGGATGCAGAGCTCGAGCTTTCCGCCGAGCTTCTCCTCGGCCTCGTAGAGATGGACCTCGTGGCCCTTCAGGCCGAGCTGCCAGGCCGCCGAGAGCCCCGCCGGGCCGCCGCCCACCACGCCCACCCTGTAGCCGGTGGGCTTTGCGGGCCTGGGGGCCACCAGGGTGAGGGACATCCTGCCGTATTCCTTGATGTTCAGGGGCTTGTCCACGAGCCCCCGCGTGCAGGACTGCATACAGAGGTTCGGGCACACCTCCCCGCAGACGGTGGCCGGCAGGGGACTGTACTGGAGGACCAGGTTCAGGGCCTCCAGCATCTTGCCCTCGCGGATGAGGGTGGCCCGCTTGTGCGAGGGGATGCCCGTGGGGCAGTTGAACGCGCAGGGCGGGAGGTATTTCTCGTTGTTCCAGACGGGCCTGTTCCTGCGGTCCTCTCCGGTGGTCACGTAGGGCAGGACGGTGCGCTCGTGGGTAAGGTACGGCCCGAAAATGCCGCCCTCCCCCACTTCCTTCTCCCAGACGGACGCACGGAACTCCGACGAGGCCATGGGCATGGCTTTCCGCCGGGCCTTCTCCCTCGGGGTGTAGGCGATGAGCTTCCGCCAGTCGTCCTTCGAGCGGGTGAGTTCCTCCAGGTACTGCTCCCGCTGGATGGCCTTGAGGTAGGGCTTCATGTTCCTGGTAAGCCACTGCCAGTCCTCCCCGGTAAGCTCGAGGAGCCTGACGTCGGCTTCGCTGTATCCCTGGATGGGGCCGCGGAAATAGATGGTGCCGCCGACCATGCCCACGCAGGGACGGTACCCCAGGACGTTCTCCGGGTTCCGGGAGTTTACCCCGCAGACCACGGCGATGCCCCCGGCCTTGAACTCGGCGAAGCTGTCGCCCACGTCCCGGAAGTACCAGCTCTCCGGAGGGTCGAACCGGGGGTTGTGCTTGGTCATGGTGTCGCACCGGGCGCCGCCGCCCCCCTGCACGTAGAGCTTCCCCTGGGCGGCCGCGTTATGGGCGCCGTTGGTGGCGTTGCCCAGCACGGTTATCGTGGCCCCGCAGTTTATCCAGCCCACGTCGTCCGAAACACTGCCCTTGCTGCCCGTTGGCCCTGACCAGGACGTTCCGGGCGCCCTCCTCGCGGACCGCACGCTGGACGCGCTCCTCCAGGAGGCGAGAGCTGACCCGCTTTCCGTCCTCCATGCCGGCGATGACGAGGCGCCTGTTGCCGGCCCGGGCCTTGTTGTTCTTAACAGGCATAGTCTATTTTCAACCTCTCGGCGATGGCCTTGTCCGCCACGCTCAGGCCGTCGGACATCCCGATGGGAAGCTCCGTGCTCCGGCCCATGGGGGCGAATATCTTCCTCAGCTCCGTGTCGGCGACCTTGAAGGTCTGCACCACGCGCTCGGCCACCTTCTCGGAGTCCAGGCGGCGGTAGAGCTTGGGGTCCTGGGTGGTGATGCCCCGGGGGCAGCGGCCCGTGTTACAGAGATTGCAGCGGTTGTACTCGTTGCCGTAGCAGTCGGCCGCGGCCTGCATGATGTACTTTCCGATGGAGACGGCCGAGGCCCCCAGCATGATGAGCGCGGCGGCGTTGGCCGCGAGGTTGCCCTTCTTGCCCACCCCCCCGGCGGCGACGAGCGGAAGCTCGTTCTGCTTGCCCTGGCGCACCAGGTCCAGGTAGCACTCCCTCAGGTTGCTGGCGATGGGATGGCCCATCTTGTCCATGGAGACGTTATAGGCCGCCCCGGTCCCGCCGTCCTCGCCGTCTATGGAAAGCGCGGCGGCATAGGGATTCCGGGCCAGGTTGTTCAGCACCGCCCGGGCCGTCTTGGTCCCCGATATCTTGGGGTACACGGGCACGCGGAACCCCCAGGCCATGGACATGGAGGTTATCATCTTGGCCACCGCCTCCTCGATGGAGTACTTGGTCTGGTGCGTGGGCGGGCTGGCCAGGTCAACCCCCAGGGGAACACCCCGGATTTCGGCGATGAGCTTCAGGACCTTGTAGGCCATGAGGAGCCCCCCGTCCCCGGGCTTGGCCCCCTGCCCGTACTTTATCTCGATGGCGCAGGGGTCCTCCACCATGTCGGGGATGGCCCGCACTATCTCGTCCCAGCCGAAATAGCCGCTTGCTATCTGGAGGATGAAGTACTTCAGGAAGCGCGACCTCAGGAGCCGGGGCGGCATCCCCCCCTCCCCGGTGCACATCACCACGGGCATGCCCATCTCCTCGTTCAGATAGGCCACCCCCATGGCGAGCCCCTCCCACATGGGGGGAGAAAGTGCGCCCACCGACATGCTCCCTATCATGATGGGGTATATCTCCCTCACCGGGGGGACGAAGGCCTCCGCGTCCACCGCGAGGCCGCCGTTATCGGCCCTGAGGGGCAGGCCCTCGGCCGGCAGTATCCGCCCCAGGAGGGTGGTGAGCTTGAACTCGTGCCGCCCGGCGTCCAGCGCGGGGTCGGTGAGCATGGAGATGCGGGAGAACTTCAGCTTGTCCAGGGTGCCCACGCCGGGGTCGTTCCTGCGGCCGCCCCGCTTGTAGGCGTCCCCGCCCCGGCTCCTGAAGGTCAGGAGCTTGTTCCGGGGGTTGTACTCCGGACGGATGGCCTCGTTGGGGCAGACCAGGGCGCAGCTTGAGCAGCCCACGCAGTACCGGGCGATGTCCCGCACCTGGCGGACCACTTGGGTGATGCGCCGCGCGGCCTGGGGCGTGGGCTCCGGCCCCTCGGAGTACACCCGCCGCTCCACCCGGATGGTGGGCTCGATGGCCTTTACCGGGCAGACGGCGGTGCAGCGCCCGCAGCGCTTGCAGCGCTCCTCGCTCCAGCGGACGATATAGGGAAACTCCTCGAGGGGAAGTTCGTGGTTGTTGTCCAGGGCCTGCTGCATCGAAAAGCTCTCCTTAAACCCGCGCCCCCGCCCCGGAGGGCTCGGGGCTCTCCATGAAGGCGCCGGTCAACTGGTTCCAGACCCGCACCTCCCCGGCCCGGGGGGAGACGATGGCCATGTCGTACTTCATGGGGAAGACGTCCCGCTCGCGGTCCCTGCGCGGGACGGCGCTTTCCAGCCCGCACTGCTCGCTCATGAGGGCGTACCTGCCGGGGACCCCGCCCACCGCGCCGGGGCGGAGCTTCTTGGAGTCCTGCACCATGTAGGTGGTGCCGTCCGGGAGAAAGCCGATGTTGCAGTTGGGCCCGTCGATGGTGAGCATCCTGAGCGAGGAGCGGATGAGGGCAAGGGCGCCGCGGTCGGCCCTCCGGTCGCACTCCCGCGGCCTCAGGGGAGTGATGATGTCCTTGTAATAGGTGAGGGGGAAGCCCAGGCGCCCCACGGCGTAGTGCAGGATGTGGGTGAAGACCTCGCTGTCGCTGTTATAGCCCATGTAGCCGGGGAACCCGCGGCTTGTCAGGTACTCCCGGATGGGCACGAAGGCCGTGTTCTCGCCGTTGGTCATGGTGCCGAAGCCCTGGAGGAAAAACGGGTGGCAGGCGTAGAGGTTGATGGCGTAGTTGGTGTTCTGCCTGCCCTGGGCGAGGATGACCCGGGCCGAAAGGCCGGCCTTCTCCAGCCCGAAGAACTCCCCCAGGGCCAGGGGGTCGCCCACCTCCTTGAGCGTGACGACGTCGGGGTAAAAGGAGAAAACCACGATGGACTCGTCGGCCTCCCCCATCTTGCGAAGGGCAAGCCGGGTCCTCAGAAGAAGGTCCTCCTTCTGCGCCCGGGGCTTCCCGGCGTAGTCCGCCGGGTACTGGTAGACCTTCGCGAAGTAATAGTCCCGCTTGGCGATGCCGGGCATCGGCCTGACGGGCGGGGACCACATGTGCTTTTCCTCGAAGCCCAGCCCCTGCATGTACTCGTTCAGGGCCCTGTAGCCACTCTGGGAGCAGATGCCCGAGAGTATGGGATAGTCCTTCAGCTCCTCGAACTCACCGCCCAGGTCCTTGAGCATGAGGCCCATGCCCGAGCCGTCGTGGCCCTCCTTCATCGTCTCCAGGGCAAGGACGTTCTCCAGGGGAGAGATGTAGCTTTCAGACGATATGGCTGCCAGTCGACACATAGTACACCCGAAGAAAAAAATGACGGCAAACGATTACCGTCAATTAGAATAAAATGCAGGCTACATTCTTGTCAATCAGACGGCGTTGCGAAACAAGGAGAACCGGCCTCCGCGAGCGGCCCTCGAAAGGGGGGAGGCTGGGACTGCCCCGCGGGGCAGTCCCAACCCGGGGGGTTGTCATATCCGGGAGGGGCTTTCGCCGCCTCGCCCGTATACTACCAAGAAGCGTGCCAGCTCATGGTTTTGCCCATGATTCACCGGGGCCGGGCCGGAAACCGCCGTCCCGTGGGGCTCTGCGGCGGCACGTTCCATGGGCAGGTTCCGGAGAAGGCAAACGGCCCTCCGGGGCGCGGCACAACTTTGTCACAGGCCGGACCGTGCCATGGCACACACCGGCGAAAGGCGTCGGCCAACGGTTGCCAATGCCCATGGACTCTCCCGGGAGGGGCGTATTATAATAAGGTCGGCCTTTCGGCCCTCGGGGAAGAACAGAGTGAACAAGACCATGCTTGCCATCCTCAGGGTGCTGGACAAGCACCGCGAGAGCGTCATCGGCTCGCGGGAGATTTCCCGCCAACTGAAGCTCCACGGCGTGGACCTCTCGGAGCGCACGGTGCGCTACCACCTGAAGATAATGGACGCGCGGGGGCTCACCCGGGTCTACGGCAAGGAGGGCAGGAAAATCACCCGCAAGGGCAGCGAGGAGCTTGCCAACGCCCTGGTCTCCGAACGGGTGGGCTTCATCATCAGCCGCATCGAAACTCTCTCCTACCAGACCAGCCTGGACCTGGCGACCTCGGCCGGGCAGGTCATCCTCAACGTCTCGTGCTTCCCCGCGCGGAGCCTCCAGGAGGCGGTGCGCATCATGAAGCCGGTGTTCGCCTCCCCCTACGTGATGAGCGACAGGGTGGTCCTGGCGCGGGAGGGCCAGGGCATCGGGGACGTGGTGGTGCCGGAGGGGATGGTGGGCATGGGGACGGTCTGCTCGGTGACCATCAACGGCCTGCTCCTGAAGGCGGGCATTCCCATCGCCTCGAAGTTCGGCGGCCTGGTGGAGGTGGACGAGGAAGGCCCCACGCGCTTTGTGGCCCTCATCAGCTACGAGGGCTCCTCCCTGGACCCCCACGTGGTCTTCATGAAAAGCCGGATGACCTCGGCCACCGACGCGGTGAAGCACAGGGCGGGGAAGATTCTGGCCAGCTTCCGCGAGATACCCGTGGTCTGCATCGAGGAGGCCCGGCGCCTGAACGAGCGGATGCACGAGATGGGCATCGGGGGCATACTGCTCATCGGGGAGCCGAACCAGCCCCTCCTGGAGATGCCGGTGGGCAGGGACAGGGCCGGGGTGGTGGTTGTGGGGGGCCTCAACCCCGTGGCCGCCCTGGAGGAGGCCGGGATGACCACCGAGAACACCGCCATGAGCATCCTCTACGAGTACTCCGAGCTCGCCCCCTTCAAAGAGGCCGTGAAGGC
>JARRLN010000118.1 GCA_037386965.1 Nitrospirota bacterium | reverse complement strand
CCGGCACGTGATACAAACAATGGAATCGCCGTTTTCAGGAGAACCTATCTCAACATTGATTTCGAAGCGAAAGAGAGAAGAAATGTCGGCATACACGGGGGGAAGGGGAAATCGCCAGGAGGCGCAGCAGGGCTGCGTTGAGGACGATTTTCCCTTCAGGACGCCGTATGCCGTCATTTAGGCCTCTTTCGGCCAGGGGTCCCCGAAAAGTCGCAAGACTTTTCGGGGCTGAGCCGGAAGCAATTTTGAGATAGGTTCTACTTCTTTCTGATATAGAGGTGCACGGTCTGGCCCTCTTCCGTGCTGGAGAAGACCCTGTTTCCCGCCCTCCTCAAGTAGCCCACGATGTCCGCCTTCGCCCTGAGGTCGTTTATCAGCACCTCAAGCACCTGGCCCGGCTCCATGGCATCCATGGCCTTCTTCGTCTTGAGCACCGTGAGGGGGCAGACGAGCCCCCGGGCGTCAACGACGGCATCGGCTTTAATATCGGCCATTCCGCCCTCCCACGGATATTTTACCGCCATGGAGAAGGGAGAATCCAACCCGCGCAGGCCCATCTCTCGACGGGCAAGAGACAATCCCTCTCCTATGGGGGACGGCCCCGTCTATTTTACCTTGCCCAGGAACTCCTCGATGGGTATGGCCGGAAGGGTGTAAAGCTGCACGGTCCCCCGCGAGCCCAGCTCCATGGACATGCGCATCACCGTCTCGTTGTCCGGCGCCTCGATGATATTGACGAAGTCATAGGGTCCGAGGACGCAAAACTGCTCCCTGACCTTCACACCCATGCCCTCCAGTTCCTTGTTCACCTCGGTGAGCCTCCGGGGATTGTTCTTCAGAGTCTTCCGCCCCTCATCCGTAAGAGTGCTCAAAACCACGTATGTCGCCATCTCTCCTCCTTTCCGTCCGTTTTCGCGGTCTTCCTCGCTCTTTCTCAGCCCATTGTATATCCAAAGCCCCGGAGGGTCAACGGAATCCGCGGACTTTGAATCGCCCCGCCCCCGAGGCTATAATGAAGGCCACGAGACATATCCCGGGAGGATTACATGATAGGCATCATCTCCGACACACATGACGACATGGCACAGATTGCCCGCGTGGTGGAGCTTTTCAACCAACGTGGCGTCTCCCACGTCCTGCACGCAGGGGACCTGGTCTCGCCCTTTACCTTCGAGGTTCTCGGCGGCCTGCGGGCCTCCTTCTCGGGGATTTACGGCAACAACGACGGGGACCGCATTTTGCTCAAGGAAAAATCAGGCGGCAGCCTCCACATCCAGCCTCTCATGCTCACCGCGGGGGAGAAGAAGTTCGCCATCGTCCATGAGCCCCTCGCGGTGGAGGCCCTGGCTTTAAGCGGACTCTACGATGCCGTCATCTACGGGCACACCCACACGCCCGACGTCCGGAAGGTGAAAGAGACCGTGGTGATAAACCCCGGCAAGGTGGCCAGGCTCCATAAGGGGAAGTCCACCGCGGCCCTGCTTGAGACCGGGACCATGGCGGTGGAGATTATCGAGCTCTAACGAGCTTCTGTACCCGCAGCTCCTCGAGCTCCCGGTCGGTTGCCGGCGTAACGGAGAGCTCGAAGGCCTCCCCGCCGTGCTCCACGCGCACGGAGACCTCCGGGAAGTGCTTGGCGTCCGAGTAACGGGCGCAAAGCCGCGCGGCGGCCATCACGTCCTCGAGGGCGGCGTCTCCCGGCAGAAGGGCCAGAGGGCTGCCCACGCCCTGCACTCTGAGCAGAAAGTCCTCCGGCTCCGAGAGGGCCTCGATGCGCTCGTTCTCGGCCTGGTCCCGGCCCACCACCACCTTCTTTCCCAGGGGAAGCCTGAAGTGCCTTCCCACCCTCAGAAGGTGAAAGTCGCGGTAGGAGGGGTCCGGCGCGAAGGCCAGAAGCTCCTCCAGGCGGTACGAATAGTTCGGGTCCGTAAGGAGGCATCCTCCCGCGGGCGCCGGATACTCCATAAGGCCGAACTCCGCCGCCAGGGCCATCTGGGGCTTCCGGGTCCGGCCCGCGAAGCCGCAGAGGAGGTCCCTGTCGACGAGCCCCGTCTCCTCGGCAACGGTGGGTTTCAGGAGCTTGGCCGAAAGCGGCCTCAGCACGAGGCCCGTCACGCCGGCCTCCCTGTCGATGAGAGGAAAGGTGTCGCGCCTCTGGCTCATCGGGCGCTGTCCGAGGACCTCCCCGGTGGCGATGAAGTCGGCCCCCCTCATCCGCATGAGCTCCTTGGCCTCCCGGAGCATGAGGACCCGGCAGTCGATGCAGGGGTTCATGTTCTTGCCGTGGCCGAACTTCGGGTTCTTGACGATGTCGATGAACTTGTCCGAGAGATGGCACATCTTCACCTCAAACCCGTATCGGGCCGCGTTGCTCGTGGAGTCAGACGAGCAGGAGGACTTATCCCCCATGTCGCAGCCGAAGTGCGTCAGGAAGGTCACGGCCGTGACCTCTATCTGCTGGCGCCGGAGCAGAAGCACCGAAAGCGTGCTGTCCAGCCCCCCGGAAAGAAGCGCAATCGCCCTTGCCATTTCCCCTTTCCTCTAAGTCCTGAGTTTCTCCACCCGGAGGTCCGGTTGGCCCCGGGCGCTCCGGACGGACTTCCGGAGCTGTGTCGGCGTTGCCAGGGCGGTGCCCACCTCCCCCACAACGATGCCCGCAGCGTGGTTGGCCAGGAGCGCCGCTTCCTCGGGCGAGGCCCCCGCCGCTCGCGCAAGCACATAGGCGGCAATAACCGTATCGCCGGCCCCCGTGACGTCATAGACGTGGCGCGCCAGGGCCGGTATGTGCGTGACCGTCTCCTCCTGAAAGAGGCTCATCCCATCCTCTCCCCGCGTGATGAGCACGGACTGAAGTCCCAGGGTCTTCCTGAGCTTGAGACCCGCCCTCAAGAGGGACGCTTCGTCCACAATCTCCACGCCGGAGCCCTGCGAGGCCTCGCTTACGTTGGGCGTTATCATCGAAACGCCCTTGTAGAGATGAAAATGTCCCACCTTCGGGTCCACGGCGACGAACGTCGAGCCCTCGGCGCTCTTGAGGACTCTTTTCACCAGCTCGCCGGAGACGACTCCCTTGCGGTAATCAGAGACGATGACGGCATCATAACGGGCCACCTGGGCCTCCACGTGCCCCAGAAGGGCACGCAGAGCCGGGCCCGTCAGCTTTTCCCGGTTTTCCTGGTCAAAGCGCACAACCTGCTGGCTGTGGGCAATGACCCGCGTCTTCATGGTGGTGGGCCTGTCGTCCTCGACGGCGATGACGTCGATGCCCCGCCCACCGAGGAGCTCGCGGACCCTCTCCCCTGCCCGGTCCCTCCCGAGCACGCCCAGCACGGAGGCCCTTCCGCCCATGGCAACGACGTTGTTTGCCACGTTTGCCGCGCCGCCAAGGTGGAAGCTGTCGCTTACCACATCCACCACGGGGACGGGGGCCTCGGGAGAAATGCGGGAGACCTTCCCCCAAATGTAGCTGTCCAGGATGACGTCGCCTATGACCAGAATGTTCTGGCCGGCAAAGCGCTTGAGAGTTGACAATAAGTCCACAATAATAAAGAATAAAATAGTGGGCAGAGAAAAAGCAAACCTTCGGCGCGAAGCCCCGCTGCGCGCCGGGAAATTGACTTGATTTTTGGCGATTGAGTAGACTTGAGGTTCCGGGGCGTGGCGCAGTCCGGTAGCGCACCTGCTTTGGGAGCAGGGAGTCGGAGGTTCAAATCCTCTCGCCCCGATGGTCCGCCGTACGCGCCAGTAGCTCAGCAGGACAGAGCAGCTGCCTTCTAAGCAGCGGGTCGGGGGTTCGAGTCCTCCCTGGCGCACCAGCCTTTTTCAAGTACTTCCGGGCACTTCTCAGGCTTTTCGGCCATCTCGCCAAGTGCAGAAAGTGGTCATTTCCCGGACATTTCTGTCCGCTTTTGATTGCAAATCCATTGCAGTACCACAAGGAGGAGCTATATGAAACCAGGGAAGCCGTTTCTGACGAAGCCAGCCGGGTGCTTTGTACAGCTGGTAGGTGGGGTCTTCATGGTCCTGGGTGTGTTGATATGGGCGGCACCGGAGGGCGCCAACGGAGCGGCCGGGGTTACTTTCATGCTCGGGGCGGGCCTCATGGTCCTGGGGGGCGTCTCGGCCCGCCGTCACATGCGTATAAACTACGGACGAAAGGATTAAAAATCATGAGTGACAGCAGATTCGCAACGGAACCGATGGAAGTGAAACTGGAAAGCGTGGTCCGGTGCCCCATGATGAATCCGGCCGCCCTGCGCCCTCTGGAGGAGTGTGCAGGCTGCCAGTACCATGGAGAGACGGTCGAGCTCATCCCCGAGCAGAACGGGAGGCCCCCGGTGCTGGAGGTCGTCTGCACCCTGCCCAAGCGCCGCCGCGCGGAAAACCTCCTGAGGAAGGTGACCGATGGCCCTCACGTATAGCTGGAACAGCATAGCGGCCTCTCAGACCGATTCCGACAGCCCCATTGACCAGAGCCTTATGGATGGCCTGAGGGAGAACGACTACCACCTGCGCCAGGTCCTCTACGGCAACGGCTCGGGGGGCTTCCACACGCCCG
>JARRLN010000117.1 GCA_037386965.1 Nitrospirota bacterium | reverse complement strand
GGACTGGCATTCAATGATGACCATTCCAGACTGTTTGCCTCCGGAGGGAATGACAACATGATCAGGATTTACAATTAAGACTTCCGGTACAGGGCAAACAGTTCTGCACTGAGGTTCATCAAAATACCCGACACACTCGGTGCATAATTCCGGGTTTATTTCATAAATGGTCTGTGGAGTATCCATCACGGGAGCATCCTCCCCATCGGTCACTTGACTTTCAGGAGGCACAATGGCAGCTTCACCGGCAGGTACCAGGAAAGATGCCAATACCAGCCCTGCGGTTACCAGCACCGTCGTGCCCCAAATGATTGCCAAATAGTGAAGTTTTTGCTTGTACATGAACTTTTCCACCGGACGGCCCTTCAGCAGGTGCTCCTCCACCAGGAAGGGCATGTCCTCGGGCTTGAGCTTCTCGTAGAAGATGCCCTCGGGATAGACGGTCATGATGGGCCCCTCGGCGCAGAAGCCGTTACAGCCGGTCAGGACGAGCTTGAACTCGTCCTGGAGCCCGCGCTCCCGGAGCTCGTGCTCCAGGGCCTCCTTGACCTTGAGCCCTCCGCTTGCGATGCAGCCCGTGCCGCCGCATATCATGAGGTGCGCTCTGTACGTTTCCATCGACATGCCTCCAGAAAAGACTTTCTTTATTCTCCCGCCCCGCTCAGTAGGAGCTCTCGCTGCCCACAACGAAGGCGTACTCTTCCACCACGTTGCCTCCCAGGACGTGCTCCTTGAAGACGCGCTTTGTTTTCTCGGGGGTAAGCTCGACGTACTTCACCGGGGCCTGCCCCAGCACCTCCACGGTGACCATGGGCTCCTTGGAGCACAGGCCCGCGCACCCGGAGTTGGTGACGATGACGTCGGTGACCCCGCTTTCGGCCAGCGCCTCGGTGAGCGCGGTCATCACGTCCCGGGCCCCGGCGGCGATGCCGCAGGTCCCCATGTGCACGGTGACCTTCGCCCTGTAGCCCCCTTCCCGCAGGGTGAACTCGCTCTTGTGCTGCTCCTTTATCTTCTTCAGGTCCTCGATGGTCAGCTTAGGCATGGCCGTCGCCTCCGTTTCTGTAGTTCTCCAGGATGGCCGCCGTCTTCACCGGGTTGATGGACCCGTAGGTGTCGTGGTCCACCACCACCACGGGGGCCAGGCCGCAGGCCCCCAGGCAGCGCACGCTCTCCAGCGAGAACAGCCTGTCCGGGGTGACCTCTCCCAGGTCGATGCCCAGCTCGTTACGGAGCCTCTGCACTATCTCCTCGGCCCGCTTCACGTAGCAGGCCGTCCCCAGGCAGACCCTGATGCTGTGCTTGCCCCGGGGCTTCATGGAGAAGAAGGAATAAAAGGAGACCACGCCGTGGACCTCGCTGACCGAGACGTTCAGCCCCTTGGCGATGTGCCGCTGCACCACGGGAGGCAGGTAGCCCACCAGCCCCTGGGCCTTCTGAAGCACGGGGATGAGGGCGCCGGGGCGGCCCCTGTGGTCCCGGATGATGCCGGTGAGCTTCGCGGCCACCTCCTCGGTGAAGTCCTCCACCCCCGGCTCCGGGGCCGCGCCCCTCTTGGCGATGTCCACCGCGTTGCCCACGGACTCCAAGAGGAGCGAGGGGCTGAAGGGCTTGGGCAGGTAGTCCACGATGCGCATGCCCAGGGCCTCCTTCAGGCTCTCCTGCGAGGGGTAGCCGGTTATCACGATGACGTTCATCTGGGGCCTCTTCTGGCGCACCTGGCGGATGAACTCCATGCCGTCCATCTCCGGCATCCTCATGTCGGTGATGACCAGGTCGAAGGAATCCCTCTCCACCAGGGAGAGCGCTTCTCCCGGCGAGGTGGTGGCCGTCACCCCGTAGCCGTGGAGCCCCAGGACCCGCTCACAGCTTTTCAGGACGACCGGCTCGTCGTCCACCACAAGGACGTTTCCCTTAGCTTCCTCCATGAGCCCTCCTGATACCTTCGTTGACATCCTGATGTATGTATTGCAGTACCTTGGGCACGGAGAGGGGCAGGCCCGGAAGCTCCTCCCTCAGCCGCGCCGTCTCGAACCGGTATGTATACCCGTCGCTCTCGTAGACGAGCACGAAGTCCGTCTCCGGATGGCCCGCCACCAGGGCGGACAGGGTGGCCCCCATGTCCCCCAGGGGCTTGCGGTCCACGTGGGTAAGGCCGAAGGAGGCGCTGAGCACCGTGCCCCGGCCGGGCTCGCTTTGGAGGGAGAAGCTTCCCCCGGTCTCCCGGGCGGCCTGCTTGAGCATGGGTATGCCCATGCCGAACCTCTTTCGCTTGCTGGTGAAATAGGCGTCTCCCGTCTTCAGCCCGGCCTCGAAGCCCCGCCCGTCGTCCCTCACCGTGAGGGTAAGGCGGTCTTCCCTTCTCTCTTCCCGTATCGTTATCACAACGTTCCGCGCCCCCGCGTCCACGGAATTCTCCGCCACGTCCAGCACGTGAAGCGACAGGTCCCGCATCAGGCGGGACACCGCACGCCGCGGCCTTCGGCCCCCCGGAGGGCGAGGGCTATCTCCTCGAAGCACGCCCCGCCCAGGGTAAAGAAGCTTCTCCTCCTGCCCACCTCCTCCACGTGATGGGCGTCGGAGGACATGAGCCGGGTCACCCCCGGGTGAAACAGGAGCACCTGGTCCGCTCGCTCGTGCTCCAGGACCTCCACGGCGTCGAAGCGCAGGTCCTCGGGCACGAACCCCATCTGGGAGGAGACGCTGAAGGCCCCCCTGTCCACGTGGCTCGCTACGGCCAGGCCCCCCTCCCTCCGGATGAGGGCCACCAGCTCCTTGAGCCCGAAGGCGGTGGCCCCGAAGAGGAGCCTCCGGTTGAAGCTCTCCACTTCGTCGGACTCGTTGACCACCACCTGCCAGTCGCGCCCGTCGGCGGCACCCCGGGGAAGCGAGGCGTAGACCGCCTCCTGCACCCTCAGGGCGGCCTGCACCGAGGGGAAGAAGCCCAGGACGTGGGCCTCCTCGCCGGAGGTTATCTCCATGGCGGGCAGCACCGCGAGCCCGGCGCGCTCCCCGGCCCGCACGGCCGCCCCCGCGTTCTCCGCGGAATTATGGTCCGTGACGGCTATTATGTCAAGCCCTTTTCGGGCCGCTTCCTCCACGATGCGCCGGGGCGTCATGTCCAGTTCCGCGCAGGGGGACAGGCAGGTGTGGATGTGCAGGTCGGCGGCGTAGGTCCTCATCTCTGCGCCCGCACGGCATCTCAGCTCTCTTTCCTCGCGCCCTTGAGGACCCCGAACAGGGAGCCCGCGGCCTCGAAGGCCGAAAGGGGCGAGACGATGACGTTGACCTTCTCCACCCGGGCCCTCTCGATGGCCTCGGGGTCCAGGGGCTTTCCGCCCACCATCACCACCCCGGCCAGGCCCTTGACGGCGGCCACGGCCACCACGTTGGGGTGGGTGTGGTGGGTCACCCAGAGGTCCCCGTGCGCGCTGTTTGCCAGCACGTCGGAGAGCAGGTCGCTCACGTAGCAGCCGGTGACCTCCTGGGCGAGGTCCCCCTCCACCTCGACCGCGCCTTCCACAGCACTGACGATGTCCCTGACGATCACCGGACGCCCCCGTTTTCCCCCGGCTTTCCGAGGCGCACCGTAATCTCCAGGGTGGTCCCCTCGCCCGGCACGCTGTCTATCCTCAGGCGGTCGGCGTTCTTCTTTATGTTGGGGAGCCCCAGGCCGCTTCCCCAGCCCTTCTCCCGGGCCCATTCCGGGGCCGTGGAGAACCCCTCGCGCATGGCCTCTTGCACGTCCTTTATGCCCGGGCCCATGTCCGTCACCTTTATCCTGACTTCCTCCCGGCCGATTTCATAGCGGAGCGTCCCGGCCACCGCGTGGATGATGACGTTCATCTCCGCCTCGAAGGCGCTGACCGCCGCCCGCCGGGACACCTCCACGGGATATCCCAGGGCGGACAGGGCCGCCTTCAACGCGGTGGCCGAGGAGCCGGCCTCCGCAAACTCCCCGCCCCTGAGCGAGAAGAACCCTTCCCGTGCCACGGTCTTCTCGCGCCTAGACATCGAATTCCTTGCTAAAGAACACTATATCTATAATACCATCACTATGTTTTATAAGCCATGCCCATCGGCTCTTTGGACCGTGACATAAGATAACACAGGGGGGGCCAAAGGGGGTACAGAAATTCTCCGGGGCGGGGCCGGGGGCTCACTTCCCCTTGCGGGGCCTGTCCTTCTCCTTCCGGTAATAGGTCTTCTTTTTCGGGAGGAACTCCTGCTCGGCCTCGGGGTGGTCGTGGGTGTAGACGTAGCCCTCGCCGTGCCCGAGCCTGGCCGCGCCGGGGTAGTGGCTGTCCCGGAGGTGCCCGGGCACCTCCGCGGTCTCCTCGGTGGAGACGTCCTTCATGGCGGCCTCGACGGCCAGGTAGGAGGCGTTGCTCTTGGGGGCCGTGGCCACGTAGATGGCGGCCTGGGCAAGGGGGATGCGGGCCTCGGGCATGCCCACGAACTCCACCGCCCGGAGCGCCGAGGTGGCCAGCACCAGGGCCATGGGGTCGCGGTTTCCCACGTCCTCAGAGGCGCAGATGACGATGCGCCGGGCGACGAACCGGGGGTCCTCCCCGGCGTAGAGCATCTTGGCCAGCCAGTAGACGGCGGCGTCGGGGTCCCCGCCGCGCATGCTCTTTATGAAGGCGCTCGCGGTGTCGTAGTGCTGGTCGCCCTTCTTGTCGTACACCACGGCCTTCTTCTGGATGGACTCCTGGGCCGCTTGAAGGGTGATGTGCACCGCGCCGCCGGGCCCGGGCGGGGTGGTCGCGGCGGCTATCTCCAGGGCCGAGAGGGCCTTCCGCGCGTCCCCGTCGGCCATCCGGGCCAGGTGAAGGAGGGCGTCCTCATCGGCGCGTACGTCCGTCTCCCCGAGCCCCCGCTCCCGGTCCCGGAGGGCAGCGCGGAGCAGGCGGAGGAGGTCTTCCCTCGTCAGGGGCCTGAGCTCGAAGACC
>JARRLN010000116.1 GCA_037386965.1 Nitrospirota bacterium | reverse complement strand
GGTGCGCAAGGGGGACTCCAGCCCCCTTGCGCAAAGCAGGGTTTTTGGTCCTTGCTTTTTTGGGGGATACGTAAGGGGTTGTTCTTCTCTTTTCTTCAGGGGGGTACGTAAGGGGGACGTCAGTCCCCCTTACGCCCAAAGCAGGTTCTTTTTGGTCTTGTTTTTGGGGGGATACGTAAGGGGGAGAGACTCCCCCTTACGATATTTTAGAGTTCCCTCTGCTTCTCCCCTCCCTCCATTATGGCCCCTTTGCCCACACCCAGGTCCACGTTCTTCTTCATGAACTCCAGCATACGCTCCTCTGCCTCCTTGAGGGCCTTTTCCTTGTCGTCCGGCACCTCGACCAGCCACGTCTCCGGGTCCGCCCGGTTGAGCTCCGTCCTGATGGCGTCCTCCAGAAGCGCACTCGTATAATGGGGCACCTTCTCCCTGTTTGCCATCAACTTCTCTTCCACCGGTCTCAGGTACTGGGTCCGGTAGGTCTCCATGTCAACCTTGGCCATGGCCGTCCTCCTTTTCGTTCGTGGTCCGTCCTCTTCTCAGCCCCATTGTATCGCAGGAAGGCGAACTTGTTAATGCCCCTTCGTGGAGGGAGGAAAAGGAGATTCCATTTGATTTCATAGCATCAAGGTGGGTTTCGCCGATTCTCCCCGACAAGACAGAAATTGCTCTTCTTCTCTCAATTTCATGGAAGAAAGTCGTTTCGCCCCGGCCCGCGGCCATTGCCGGCCCGTGAGCCGTCTCACACCCCTCCTTCTCCCCCTCCGGTACACTACGTTCAGCGGCGAAGGGTGAAAGCGGAAGGCGGTGGTCGCCTTCCCCGCCTTTCGAGGGTGGGCTTTTGAGCAAAGGCAGTCGGAAAGACAAGTCCGCGGACGCCGCCGCGGGCGCTTCCATCAAGGAGCAGAGGCCGGGCACCTCGCTGCAGGCCATTTTTATCCTGGCCGGGGGCTGGGTGGGGTTTGCCGTCTACATCTTCATATTCTTCTTCGCCATGGACGGGGCAGAGGGGCACTCCTTCATCGAGCACTTCCTCTCCCCCGAGCACAGCGGCATCCGCTTCCGCGCGCTGGTCTTCTTCGCCCCCTTCATAACCACCGTCATCGGCTTTCTCGTCAACGAGCGGGAGAAGTTCCTCACCAGGACCGTCGTCTCGGAGTCCAAGTACCGCGACCTCTTCCAGAACGCCAACGACCCCATTTTCATCGTGGACGACGCCCTCCGCTTCGTGGACGTCAACAGGCGGGCCGTGGAGCTCCTGGACCACAGCAAGGAGGAGTTTCTTCGGATGAACCTCCGGGACATCATGCCGGCGGGAGAGATCCCCTTCATGGGCAGGGACTGCACCGGCCTCAGGGAGAGCGACCTCCGGGAGAAGTACGTCACCAGGATGCGCGCCCGGGAGGGATGCTGGCTTGACGTGGAAGTGAGCACCTCGGCCATCGTGCGAGGGGGGAAGGTGGTGGGCTCCCGGAACATCGTCCGCGACATTACCGACCTGAGGCACATGCAGGAGGAGCTGAGCCGGACCTACGAGGCGCTTAAGGTAGAGTGCCAGGAGCGCACGGCGAGCCTCAGGGAGACGGAAAAGAAGCTCCAGACGGAAATCTCCGAACGAAAGAAGACCGAAACCCGCATGGCCGTCCTCCTCAAAGGGCGGCGCCCGGGCTAACCAGTTAGCTTCTCCTCACACTGCAAACCTTAAACTGTAGCTTTCTTCCGGCAATAAGAGAACGAGCCGCTTCCCTCAAAAGAGCGTGCCCGGCGGGGACCCTTTCCCGAGCATCTCAAGCAGCTCTTCGTAGGATATCCTCTTTACCTCCAGGTCCCGGGCCCGGGTGAGCTTGGCGTCGCCGGGGTTCTCCCCCACCACCAGGTAGTCCGTGCTCCGGGAGACCGACCCCGTGGCCTGCCCCCCGGCCTCCTCGATGAGGGCCTCCACCTCCTTGCGGCTCCGGGGCATGGTGCCCGTAACAACGAAGGTTAGCCCCGCGAGGGGGCCCCGCTCCGCTTCTTCCTCCGCGGGGGCCCGGTACTCGGGGTTTGTGATGCGCACCCCCAGGGCCTTGAGCTCCTTGAGGGCTTTCACATTTTTCTCCTCGCCGAAGAACCGGCTCACGGCCAGGGCGATTTTCTCTCCCATCTGCTTTATCTCCGTGATGCGCTCGGGCGAAATCCCGTAGAGGTCCTCCAGGCTCCGGAAATGCCTGGCCAGAAGCCTCGCCGCATGCTCCCCCACGTGGGGGATGCCCAGGCCGTAAAGGAACCGGGCCAGCGTGGTCTCCTTGCTCGCCTCGATGGCGTCCATGAGGTTCTGGGCGGACTTCTCCGCAAAACGGGGCAGGGCAAGGAGGTCCTCTTTCCTGAGCCTGTAGATGTCCGTGAAGTGATGCACCAGGCCCCTCTCGTGAAGGAGCGCCACGTTCTTCTCCCCCAGCCCCTCGATGTCCAGGGCCCCCCGGGAGGCATAGTGCTCTATTCTTCCGCGCACCTGCTTGGGGCAGTTCAGGCCCAAGCAGCGGTAGGCCACCTCTCCTTCCTCGCGCACCACCCGGGAGCCGCACTCCGGGCAGCGCTGGGGCGGGGGAACCTTTCTCTCCGTCCCCGTGCGCTTTTCCTTCTTTACCTCCACCACGTGGGGGATGACGTCCCCGGCCCGCTCCACCACCACGGTGTCCCCCACGCGGGCGTCCTTGCGCTCTATCTCGTCCCAGTTATGGAGGGTGGAGCGGGAGACCGTGACCCCGCCGACGCGCACGGGCTTGAGGAAGGCGATGGGGGTGACGACCCCCGTTCTTCCCACGCTGGGCACGATGTGCTCTATCACCGTCACCCCCCGGTGGGCCGGGAACTTGTAGGCCACCGCCCAGCGGGGCTCACGGGTCCTGGCCCCCAGGCGGTCCTGAAGGGCCAGGTCGTTTACCTTCACCACCGCGCCGTCCGCCTCGAAGGCGAAGGTGTGGCGGGCCTCCTCTATGTTTTTTATGTGGGCGAGGACCTCCTCAATCCCCCGCGCCAGGCGCATCATAACCGGCACCGGAAACCGCGCCGCCCGGAGCCAGGCGAGCATCTCCCACTGGGTGTCGAAGCGCGCGCCTTCCTGCGCCCCCACGCCGTAGCAGGCCGCGTGCAGCTTTCTGCGGGCGGTGATGGAACTGTCCAGCTGGCGGACCGAGCCGGCGGCGGCGTTTCGCGGGTTGGCGAAGGGGGCCTCTCCCCGGGCCGTCTTCTCCCGGTTCAGCTCCTCGAACTCCTCGATGTCCATGTAGACCTCCCCCCGCACGTCCAGCCGCTCCGGGGGCGGCTCGCCCCGAAGGGCGAGGGGCACGGCATGGATGGTCCTTATGTTCACGGTGACGTCTTCCCCCTCGTAGCCGTCCCCCCGCGTGGAGGCGGTGGCCAGGGCGCCCTTCTGGTAGGAAAGCTCGATGGCCAGGCCGTCGTACTTGGGCTCCACCGTGTACTCTATGTCCTCCTCCGTCCCCAGGAACCTCTTTACCCGGCGGTCGAACTCCCTGACCTCGTCGGCCGAGAAGGCGTTGTCCAGGGAGAGCATGGGCTGGGCGTGGCGGACCTTCCGGAACTTCTCCAGGGGCGGGGCCCCCACGCGCTGGGTGGGGGAGTCGGGAAGGACAAGGCCCGTCTCCTCCTCCAGGTCCTTGAGCCTTCTGAGGAGTTGGTCGTAGTCGGCGTCGGAGATGACGGGGCTGTCCAGGACGTAGTAGCGGTAGTTGTGGTAGTTGAGGTCCCTGACGAGACGCTCTATCTCGGCTCTCTTCTTTGGCTCCGCTTTCTTCTCCGGGCCGGGCTTAGCCATGGGCCTCGATGAGCGTAAGGAGAAGCTCGAGGGCGGCCAGTGCCGCCTCTTCCTTGTTCTGGTGCCGGGAGCCTCCGAGCCGTAGCTCCCTCGCCCGGGTCTCCCCCGGGGCGGAGGCGGCCACGTAGATAAGCCCGCGGGGCTTGCCCTCCAGGGCATCGGGGCCCAGGTTGCCCGTCGTACCCAGGGCGTAGTCCGCCCCGGCCAGGGCCCGCACCCCCTCGGCCATCAGCCGGGCGCACTCCTCGCTCACCACGCCCCGCTCCTCGATGCTCGCCCCGGGGACGCCCAGCACGCGCGTCTTCATCCCCTCTGCGTAGGCGACCACCCCTCCCAGGAAAAAGCTGCTCGCCCCCGCCACCTCGGTGAGCCAGTGGGCCAGGAGCCCCCCGGTGCAGGACTCGGCCACGGCCAGCGTCCCGCCCCGCTCCTTGAAGGCCCGATGGACCTCCATCACCGCGTCTCTCGCCCTGTTTTTCATGCCTCACATTTTAGCGGGCCTTGGGCCAAACCCACAAGAGAGCACGCGGGGAGGCTTCGGGGGGTGCTCTTCGGGATGGGCGGCAGGAAAAAAATCGGGCGGCTGGGCTCGCGCCCGCCGCCCCTCTATGTAAACCCCTTCCGGGGGTGATTGCCCGGTCAGTAGACGGAGCGCATGCGGCCGGTGCGGGCATCCAGGACGATGCTGTCCACCTGCTCCTCTCCGCGATAGATGTCTGCCAGGATGAATCGCCTGTCGTGGCCCGTTATGACCACCTTGAGCCCCTTCTGCTCGAAATAGGCAATCAGGGCGTTGACGGCATCCCCCAGCGTGGCATGGCTGTGCATCGCCCCGTAGGGGCCCCGGCAGGAAGCGCCGTACCTGATGGACGGCTGCTCGGCAGGGGCCGGTACGTTCTCGTCGTCCCCCCCGTGGGCCGGGGGAACGCCCACGGAGAGGACGAGGAGAAGGAGGAGAGATGCGAGGATGCCTTTTTTCATGCCTTTAGCATAGCGGGCCGGTGTGAAGATACTTTGAAGGAACTATGAAGGCTTTATGAAGCGGACGGTCTCAGCTGGGTCCGAGAGCGGCGGTGGCCGCGAGCGCTTGAGTCGCCAACCGGTATGTCCGGTGGCTGCAAAAAGGAAGTCTGCAAACCTTCGCGTGACTCCTTCG
>JARRLN010000115.1 GCA_037386965.1 Nitrospirota bacterium | reverse complement strand
GCAGGGAGAGGTCCTCGGCGTACCTGCTCTCAAGGACGGCGAAGGGAATGCCCGCCTCCTCCAGGATGCGCCTCCGGCGGGGAGAGGCCGAAGCAAGGATGATTTCAGAACCGTACACCATTTATGAACGAACGTTGCTTATTTGTATTTTTACTGCCCGCAGTTTTACGGGCGAGCCCGCGCCCGGAAAGCACTGCCCGAAGAACACAATCTCACATCCACAGTAGGAATTATACATCCCGGCCGAAAGCCGCTGCATGCCATGCCCGCGCTGCGCCCGGAAAGAGAAAGAGAACAGGCTGGCCCGAGAACGGACTGGTCCGCGGACTGGTCCGCGTCAGGTCTGGCCGAAGACGCGCCGGAAGATGTAATCCACGTGCTTGAGGTAGGGGCCGAGCTCGAAGAGGCCGTTGAGCTCCGAGGGGGAGAGGAGTTTTTTCACCTCGGAGTCCTTCTTCAGGAGGGCCTTGAACTCCTGGCGGGAGCGCCAGGACTGCATGGCGTTTTTCTGCACCAGGCGGTAGGCGTCCTCCCGGGTCATGCCCTTTTCGGTCAGGGCCAGCAGGACGCGCTGGGAGTTGTAAAGGCCGCGGCTCAGGGCCATGTTGCGCTTCATCCTGTCGGGGTAGACGTGCAGGCCCTCGATGATGCCCGTCAGGCGGTCGAGCATGTAGTCCGCGAGGATGGTGCTGTCTGGCAGGATGACCCGCTCCACGGAGGAGTGGGAGATGTCGCGTTCATGCCAGAGGGCGATGTTCTCGTAGGCGGCCACGGCGTTGGCCCGCACCACGCGGGCAAGGCCCGAGAGGTTCTCCGAGCCCACGGGGTTTCGCTTGTGGGGCATGGCGGAGGAGCCCTTCTGCCCCCGGGCGAAAGGCTCCTCGGCCTCCCGCACCTCGGTGCGCTGGAGGTGGCGTATCTCCACGGCTATCTTCTCCACCGTGGCCGCCGTGATGGCCAGGGCGCTCATGAGCTCGGCGTGGCGGTCGCGCTGCACCACCTGGGTGGCCACCGGCTCGGGCTGAAGGCCAAGCCTCCGGAGGACCTTCTCCTCCACCGAGGGGGGCACGTTGGAGAAGGTGCCCACGGCGCCGGAGAGCTTCCCCACGCTCACGGCCTTCCGGGCCGCGTCCATGCGCTTGAGGTTCCGGCCCATCTCCTCGTACCAGAGGGCGAACTTCATCCCGAAGGTCATGGGCTCGGCGTGCACGCCGTGGCTTCTGCCGATGACGGGGGTCTTCTTGAACTCCAGGGCCTTTTTCTTGAGCACGGCGCGGAGGGCGCGGATGTCCCGCCTGATGATATCCGCCGCGGCCCTGAGAAGCAGGCCCTGGGCGGTGTCCACCACGTCGGAGCTGGTGAGCCCCTTGTGGATGTAGCGGCTCTCGGGCCCCACGTGCTCGGCCACGGAGGTGAGGAAGGCGATGACGTCGTGGCGGACCTCGGCCTCTATCTGCTCGATGCGGGCCGGGTCGAAGCCCGCCTTCTCCTTGATGGCCCTGAGGGCGGACCGGGGGACCTCGCCCTCCTCGGCCCACGCCTCGCAGACGGCCAGCTCCACGTCCAGCCAGCTCCGGTACTTGTTCTCAAGCGTCCAGAGGGCCCCCATCTCGGGCCGCGTGTAGCGCGCTATCATGGGAACCAATCCCCTTTTCTTTCAACGATTGCCCCGCTCACACAAACCGAACCCGTTTCAACCTTTCTGTCGCAACGGGCCGCGCCCGGGGACCAGTCCCTTTTCTTACTCGTCAAATCCCCCTAGCCGGGGGGCCAGCCCATGGGGCGGCCGCCCAGGACGTGCATGTGCATGTGAAAGACGCTCTGGCCGGCTTCGGCGTTGGTGTTCATGACCAGGCGGAAGCCCCTCTCGGCCACGCCCTTCTCCCTGGCCAGCCGATTGGCCACCTGCACCATGTGCCCCAGGAGGGCGTTATCGGCTTCGGCCAGCTCCAGGGTGCCGGGAATGTGTTTTCTGGGGACGATGAGGGCATGCAGGGGGGCCTGGGGGCTGACGTCCTGGAAGGCCACCACCTTGTCGTCCTCGTAGAGGATGGAAGAGGGGATTTGCTTCGCCGCTATCTTGCAGAACAGGCACTCAGGCATCTCGTCTCTCCTCCCGTGGGCTCCCGATTCTGGTGAAGAAGCAGGTCCTCTCGCCGGTGTGGCACGCGCCGGGGCCGTGCTGCCGCACCCTGACGAGCAGGGTATCCCGGTCGCAGTCGGCGTGGATGTCCCGGACCTCCTGGACGTTGCCCGAGGTCTCTCCCTTCTTCCAGAACTTCTGGCGGGAGCGCGACCAGAAGTGGGTGTATCCGCTCTCGAGGGTCATCCTCAGGGATTCCTTGTTCATGTAGGCGAGCATGAGGACCTCTCCCGTGTCGGCCTCCTGGACGATGGCCGGGATGAGGCCCCGCTCGTCGTACTTGAGCTGGCCGATGTCCATGCGTGCTCACTCCTCCCGGGTCCGAAAAAGAATGTATTATACCTCATGTTCGTCCCCCTCCGGAGGCCCCCGGAGGGGGAGGCTCTCAAAGCCTTGTGGTTATTGCACTATTTAAGGCTTCCGGAGGGGCCTGTGGTATAATGGTTAAAATTTTCCGGAGAGTGAGAGCTGGCCGTACGCCAGGTGATGCTCAGGGTTAGCGCATATCTCATATTTTCCCTTTTTCTCCTCGTCTCCACAGTCTCCGCCGCAGAAATCAGGGGGCCTTCGGTCCGCTTCGATGACGGCCGCGTGATGGTGTCCGCCGCGCTCGTGCTGGACGAGAAGCACGTCGAGGAGATTGAGAAGGGTGTCTCCAAGGAGATAGTCTTCTATGTGGACCTGTTCCGGGTGTGGGACACCTGGCCCGACGAGTTCGTCCAGGGAAGCACCTTTGTGCAGACCCTGCACTGCGACCCGGTGAAAAAGGAGTACGTGGCCACCTCCTTGAACGGGGTCCGCCTGCTGGAGAAGCGCTTCAGCTCCTGCCGCCGGATGCTGGACTGGGCCCTCCGGATACCGGAGTTTTCTCTGGCGGACACCGAGGAGCTGGAGCCCTCCCGGTATTTCGTCAAGGTGACGGCGGAGTCGCGCCTGAGGCGCCTCCCCCCTTTCATCAACCTGCTTTTTTTCTTCGTGCGGGAAAAGGAGTTTTCCGTGTCGCGCAACTCTCCGGTCTTCCCGGTGAACATGACGGATGAAGAAGCCCGCTAGAAAGACCCTTCTGACCCTGCTCTCGGTGGCGCTCTTCATGGTGGTGGCCTCCGCGATGGAGTTTGCCTTCATGCGCATCGAGGCCTCCACCCTGCAGGGGAAGCTCCTGTTTTTCTTCCTCCTGAACCTCAACATCCTGGCCCTTCTGGGCCTGATGTACCTGGTGGGCAAGAGCCTCCTCAGGCTCGCCCTGGAGAGAAGGCAGCGGGCCCTGGGCTACAAGTACAAGACCATGGTGGTGGGCTTCTTCCTCACCGTGGTCTCCATCCCCGCGGTCCTGCTCTTCGTCATCGCCGGGGAGCTGGGGACGAACTACATCGACCGGTTCTTCACCCCCCAGTTCAAGAAACCCATCGAGAGCTCTATCGCCATGGCCCAGGCCCTCTATGACATGGAGCGGGAGAAGGTCTTGAGCGACGCCCGCCTGGCCGCCTCGGGGATGGACCTGCCGCAGGGTTACACGGTGCGGAGGCTTTCGGAGCCCCCTGAGGACGCCTCCGGCGTCCTCAGGGACGCCTTCGAGGGCATGGAGGGCTCGGAGGTCATATCCGGGCCGGACGGGGACATCGTGCGGGCCGCCGTCCCTCTGGGCAAAGGCGTCCTGGTGGCGGAATCGGCCGTCCCGGCCTCCGTCACCGAGAACATAGAGCTTATCAAGCAGGCCTATGAGGACTACGTGAGCCTGGAGAAGTGGGAGGTGCCTCTTAAACTCAACTACTTGCTTTTGTTGGGTTTTTTCACCCTCATCATCATCTTCAGCGCGCTTTGGGTCTCGCTTCGTCTCGCGGGGTGGATAACCGAGCCGGTGCGCAGCCTGGCGCTGGCCACCGAGCAGGTGGCCTCCGGCAACCTCCGCGTGCAGGTGTCCTCCCGCAGGCGGGACGAGATGGGACTGCTCATCGAGTCCTTCAACCGGATGGTCCGCGAGCTGAGGGAGGGGAAGGAGTCGCTTCAGCGGGCCTTCGCCAACATGGAAAACATCGTCCGCAACATCCAGAGCGGCGTCATCTCGGTGGACGCGGAGGGACAGGTGGCGGCCATCAACGACGCGGCCTGCCGCATCCTGGGCGTCCAAGCCCAGGAGATGACGGGCAAGCCCTACGGGGCCCTCCTTCAGGCGGTAAGCAGCGAGGAGCTGGAAACCCTGGTGCGGAGCATCAACCTCAGCTCCCTGGGCGAGATGGAAAAGGAGGTCCCCGTCACCCTCAAGGGGGCGAAGCGGCTCCTCAGGGTCTCCATCACGGGGCTCAAGGACTCGGTGGGGGAGCACATGGGGCTCCTGGTCGTGGTGGACGACATAACCGAGGTCATCAAGGCCCAGAGGGCCATAGCCTGGCAGGAGGTGGCCCGGCGGATGGCCCACGAGATAAAAAACCCCTTGACCCCCATAAGGCTCTCCACTGAGCGGATGCTGAAGAAATGGAGCGGTGGGGACAAGGACTTCGACGCCGTCTTCGAGCGCTCCGCCCGGACGATCATCCGGGAGGTGGATGGCCTGAGGCGCCTGGTGGACGAGTTCTCCCGCCTGGGGAAGATGCCCGAGATGAGGCGCGCCCCCACCGACCTGATGAGCGTGGTCCGTGAGGCCGCGGCCCTGTACAGCAACTACCGGGGCCTCACCATCCGGGTGGAAGGCCCCGGTGAGCTTCCCCCGGTCCCCCTGGACGAAGAGCAGTTCAAGCGGGTGCTCATCAACATCCTGGACAACGCCGCCGAGGCCATGGGCAAGAAAGGCACCATAGAGGTCCTGGTAAGCCGGGAGCACGAGAGCCAGCGCTTCCGCATAGATATCCGGGACGAGGGGCCGGGCATCCCGGAGGCGGACAAGGAGAAGCTCTTCATGCCCTACTTCTCCACGCGGAAAAACGGCACGGGTCTGGGGCTGGCCATCGCCGACAGGATAGTCAGCGAGCACGGCGGGACCATCCGGGTGCGGGACGGCGAGCCCCGGGGAAGTGTTTTCACCATCGAGGTTCCCTCACGCTAGAGAAAGGAGTGTGCTTGAGCCATGGCGGATTCGCAGGTTCTGATAATCGACGACGAGGCGGGCATCAGGGAGAGCCTCGCCGATATCCTCACGGACGAGGGCTACCGCGTCGTGACCGCCCGGAGCGGCGAGGAGGCCCTCTCTCACGCGGGGGAGAGGCTGCCCGACGTGGTGGTCCTTGACGTCTGGCTGCCCAGCATGGACGGCCTGGACGTGCTTGAGCGCATCAAGGGGCTCTCGGCGGAGCTGCCGGTCATCATGATATCGGGACACGGCACCATCGAGACCGCCGTCAGGGCGACCCGGATGGGGGCCTACGACTTCCTGGAGAAGCCCCTCTCCCTGGAGAAGGTCGTCCTCACGGTGGGGAGGGCCTTGGAGAGGCGGAGCCTGGAGGAGGAAAACCGCCAGCTCAGGGAGAGCCTCCAGAAGAAGTGCCTCCTGGTGGGGGAGAGCGCCGCCATGCAGGCCGTCAGAAGCCAGGTGGCCATGGCCGCCAGGAGCAACAGCCGGGTCCTCATCACCGGGGAGAGCGGCGTGGGCAAGGAAATCGTGGCCCGCCTGCTGCACGAGCAGGGCCCGCGGGCCCGCGCCCCTTTCGTCGCGGTCAACTGCGCGGCCATCCCTCAGGAGCTCATCGAGAGCGAGCTGTTCGGCCACGAGAAGGGCTCCTTCACCGGCGCGTTCGAGCAGAAGAAGGGGAAGTTCGAGACGGCCGACGGGGGGACGCTCCTTCTGGACGAGATAGCAGACATGTCCTTTCAGACCCAGGCGAAGCTCCTCCGGGTCCTGGAGAACCAGCAGTTTCAGCGTGTGGGGGGCTCCCGGAGCATCCAGGTGGACGTCCGGGTCATCGCGGCCACCAACAAGGACCTGGAGGAGCGCATCAGGAAGGAGGAGTTCCGGGCGGACCTGTATTTCAGGCTCAACGTCATCCCCATCCACGTCCCGCCGCTGAGGGAGAGGAAGGAGGACATCCCCCTTCTGGTGGAGCATTTCCTGGGCACGCTGGCCGCCGAATACGGGCAGGCCCCCAAGAAGGTCTCCCGCGAGGCGGTGCGAAAGTTGATGGAGCACGACTGGCCGGGAAACATCAGGGAGCTCAGGAACCTCATCGAGAGGCTGGTCATCATGACCCCCGCCGAGACCATCAGCGCCGAGGGGCTCACGCTGGGAGAGGGAGAGGCAGAGGAGGCGGACTACTATCGGCTCTCGTCCCTGAGGGACGCCCGGGAGGCCTTCGAGAAGGACTTCATCAGCCGGAAGCTCAAGGACTACGGCTGGAACGTCTCGCGGACCGCCGAGGCCATGGGCATCGAGAGGAGCAACCTGCACCGGAAGATAAAGGCCTTCGGGATACGGCTGCCCGGGGCGGCCTGAGGAGACGTTCCACGTGGAACGGAGGGCTCAGAAGGAGTCCGGCCAGGGCCAGAGCCTCTTGAACTCCCTCTCGGCCTCCTCCGCCTCCGCCGGGGAGGCGCCCGAGGCGTCCATCGTCCGGCCCCCCAGGAGCCCGTCTTCTCCGAAGGGGAAGAGGGGGGACCGGGAGGGGTAGCGGTGCACCACCAGCCCCCATTCGTCCACGCCCACCTCCGCCACCACCGTGCCCGCCTCGTCAAGCTCCGCGTACAGAGTCCGCACCCCCACCCGCCCGAGTAGCTGTCCGTCGCTGCCGTTACATCTCAGATAGCGCATTTCCCCTGCCTTATGTTTTGTTCCACGTGGAACACGCGGCCT
>JARRLN010000114.1 GCA_037386965.1 Nitrospirota bacterium | reverse complement strand
ACGTTCCGGGAGCAGCGGGAGAAAGAGCTCAACATGCTCATGAAGGAGCTGAAGACTCACTTCGACAAGGGCGCGGTCAAGTTCGAGAAAGCCGCCTGAGGGAACGGCTCGCACTGCCTCACCCCCCCTTCCCGCCACCACCTTTACCTGCCCTTTCAAAGACGGGAAGGGGGGACCAGTCCCTTTTTCTCAAAACTCCGAAATCTTTTTCCTTTTTGAAGGGGGCCAGTCCCCTTTTGGCACCAGTGCCCTTTTAAGCATCCAGCCGAGCCGTCCTCGGGCAAGCCGTCTCTATGTCCTGCCGGTCCGGGCCGCGCCCGGGGGATCGGTCCCCTTTTCAAACATCAAATCCCACCGTCCCTTGAGTAACGCGCCCCAATGTTCTGTCGGTCCGGGCCGCGCCCGGCCTGGGGGACCAGTCCCTTTTCTTTTATGAGAGACCCGCCTCAAAAACAAAAAAGGGTTCTGAGATTTGAGAAAAGGGGCGCTGGTGCCCCAGTGGTGCCCGCGCGGGGAAATGGTCTATAATTTCCGTTGATGAACTTTCCTTTTCAGATATTCGTAGCCCTGCGCTATCTCAAGAGCCGCAAGCGCCACCGGAGCCTCTCGCTCAACACGGTCATCTCCGTGGCCGGGGTGGCCGTGGGGGTGATGGCCCTCCTTACGGTGATTTCCGTGATGAGCGGCTTTCACGAAGACCTCCGGAAGAAAATCCTCGGGGTCAACACCGACCTGGTGGTGCTCAACCTGACCGGGGAGATAGAGGACTACCAGGGGCTCATTGAGCGGGTGCGGGAGAACCCGGAGGTGGTCTCGGCCTCCCCCTTCGTCCTCGGGCAGGCCATGCTCTCGGCGGGCGGGCGGGCCCAGGGAGTCTACGTGCGGGGTGTCGAGCCCGAGCTTGAGCAAAAGACCACGGATTTCCAATCACACATGAAGGAGGGCTCCCTCCTGGCCCTCGGCGCGGGCCGCGAGGGGGAACGGCCGGGCATCGTCCTGGGGATGGAGCTTGCCGAGCACCTGGGGGTGCGCGAGGGCGATGAGGTGCGCGTGGTCTCCCCCTTCGGCGGGATGGGCCCCCTGGGCAACCTCCCCCGGGTGAAGAAGTTTGTCGTGGTGGGGGTCTTCGAGGTGGGGATGTTCGAGTACGACAGCAACCTGGCCCTCACGGCCCTGGGGCCGGCCCAGGAGTTCTTCGACCTGGGGACCGGAGTGACGGGGCTTGAGGTGAAGGTCAAGGACATCTTTAAAGCCGGGGACGTGGGCACGAGCCTGGAGAGGAAACTGGGCTTTCCCTTCCATACCCGGGACTGGATAGACATGAACAGGAACCTCTTCAGCGCGCTCAAGCTGGAGAAGCTGGTCATGTTCGTCATCCTCACCCTCATCGTGCTGGTTGCCGCCTTCAACATCGTGAGCACGCAGATCATGAACGTCATCGAGAAAGAGCGCGAGATAGCCATCCTGAAGGCCATGGGGGCCTCGCGCAGAAGCATCATGAGCATCTTCATGCTCCAGGGGTTCCTCATCGGGCTGGTGGGGACGGCCATCGGCCTGGGCGGCGGGTGGCTGCTGACCTGGCTGCTCAATACCTACCACATCATCAAGCTTCCGGCCGACGTCTACTACCTCTCGCACCTGCCGGCGAAGATAAACCCCCTGGACTTCACCACGGTCTCGGTGAGCGCCATCGTCATCAGCTTCCTGGCCACCGTCTACCCGGCCTGGCAGGCCGGGCGGCTCGACCCGGTGGAGCCCCTCAGATACGAGTAAGGGAAGCCAGCCTCTTTTCAGACCAGCCTCCCTCTCGGGCCAGCCCCGGTTTCTTCACTTCTCATCAGAGGGAGAAAAAGGGCACTGGTGCCCCAGGCGCGGCAGGCCACGGCCTGAGCGTCCTGACATCGAACGGCTTGCCCAAGGGACGGCCTGGTTTGATGGTTAAAAGGGCACTGGTGCCCCCGGGCGCGGCAGGCCCGGCCGGACATCGGGGCGTGTTACTCAAGGAACGGTGGGATTTGATGTTTGAAAAGGGACTGGTGTGGGGTCCCAAAAATTCATTTTAAAACCGTTTGCCGTCATTCCCGAGGTAGTAATCGGGAATCCATCTGTCTTTAACAATAAGAAGTTCCTGGATTCCCGCCTCCACCTTCGCGGGGGGCGGGAGTCCGGTATTTTCACCTTCCTGGATCCCGCTTACAGTCCGCGGGCATGACGGAGGCCGATAACGTCAATTTTGAGACAGGGACTACTCCCCCCGGAGCGCCTTCCTCAGCGTGGCCACCGAGGGGACGGGTGCAAGCCTCCCGGACTCGTCACGGAACATCCGTCAGGAGAACCCCTCCACCTCCGCGGGCTCGACGTCCCGGCCGTCTATCCGCACCGAGGGCGACCCCCTGAGGCCGAGCCTCGCGGCCTCGGCCTCCCCAACCCTCAGAAACCGCACCTCCGCCCGCAGGCCCTCGGCCGTGAGGGCCGCCTCCAGGTTGGCCCGCAGGGCCTCCTCCGAGGCACAGCCCGGCGAAAGATAGCACTCCACGGTCATGCCCCCAGTCTAGCACATGCCGCCCATGGCAGAACCCCATAGGAGGCGCCTATGACGGAATAAAGTGCGATAGGTTCTTCCTATTTGCTTCATAGGCTCTTTTTCTTCTACTATCTGATATCCGGTCCGAAAGGAGGTGGCTCGCGGCATGCTTATCGGCAAGAAGAAGACCCTGACGGGACTGGCTCGCACCTGTGGTTGAGCGGCCAAAATCGGTCCATCGGACCTGATGGACGCGCTGGCCCCGCTTGAGCCCTCGGGCGACCCCAACCTGTTGGTGGGCTTTGGCACCTGTGATGACGCCGCCGTTTACCGCATCTCCGAGGAGGCGGCCCTCATCTCCACGGCCGACTTCATAACCCCGCCGGTGGACGACCCCTACTGGTTCGGGCAGGTGGCCGCGGCAAACGCCCTCTCGGACGTTTACGCCATGGGGGGACGGCCCCTGACGGCCCTGAACCTGCTGATGTATCCCCACAAGAAGCTCGGCATGGAGGTCCTGCGCGAAATCCTCCGCGGCGGGCACGAGAAGGTCCGCGAGGCGGGCGCCTCCATGGCCGGAGGGCATTCGGTGGACGACGAGGAGCCCAAGTACGGCCTGGCCGTCACCGGCGTGGTCCACCCCGGGCGCATCCTGACCACCTGCGGGGCCCGGCCGGGAGATGCCCTGGTGCTCACCAAGCCCCTGGGCACGGGTGTGCTCTTCAACGCCCGCCGCTCGGGCAAGCTCAGGGACGACGAGCTCCTGCCCGCTCTTCGCCAGGCGGCTGCCCTGAACGGGCCCGCCCTCCAGACGGCCCTCGCCCACGCGGAGGTCCACGCCTGCACGGACGTCACCGGCTTCGGCATCCTCGGGCATATGCTCGAGATGGCCCGGGGAAGCGGCGTTCTGCTTGAGATATCCCACCGGGCGCTGCCCCATTACCCTCACGCCCTCAGCATGTACCGTCGGGGGGAGACCACCGGGAGCAACCGCACCAACAGGCAATACGTGGAGGAAGCCCTTGAGATGCGCACGCGGCTCACGGGCGAGGAGGAGGAAATCCTCTACGACCCCCAGACCTCGGGCGGGCTGCTCTTTGCCGTCCCGGCCCCGGAGGCCCCGGGCCTGGTGGAGAAGCTCAGGGCCTCCGGCGCGCCCCACGCCGCCCAGGTGGCCTCGGTCAGGGAGTACAAGGAAGGCCCCTCGCTGGTCGTGGTCTGACCCCGACCGACTCCTTATAGTTTTGAGAGAGGAGCGCCCGCGATTGGCCGGATGGCATGACGGCGCCTTGGAATAACCGCCGTCTCTGCGGCCATGGCAAGAGAACATGGAGGCGGACAGGTTACTTGCCGCCCGAGGCGCCCTCGAGGAAACGGAAGAAGTCGCCCTCGGTGGACAGGACGAGCCAGTCGTCCCCGCCGAGGACCTCCGAGTATGTCTCCATGGTCTTTAAAAACTGGAAGAAATCGCGCGACTCGGGGCTCTGGTCGTAGGCCGAGGCGTAGATGGCGGTGGCCTCCGCGTCGGCCTTCCCCTTGATCTCTTCGGCCTTGCGGAAGGCCTCCGAGCGTATCTTCCGCAGGTCCCGTTCGCGCTGTCCGCGTATCCGGGCGGCCTCACCCTGGCCCTCGGAGCGGAACTTCTCCGCAATACGCTTCCGCTCGGACCGCATGCGGTCGAATATCTTTTCCCTCACCTCTTCGACATAGTTCACCCGCTTCAACCTGAGGTCCAGGAGCTCTATGCCGAGGTGCTCCAGGCTCGGAGCGGCGCTTTCTATTATCTTGCGGGTTATGTAGTTCCTGCCGTACTTGACCTCCACCTGGGACTCCGCCTTCATAGTGTCCTCCACCAAGTCCCCGAACTGCAGCTCCCGGTCGGTGGCGCGCACTATCTCGGCGAGTTTGTGGTTGGCAACCGCGTTGCGGGTCTGCCCGTCCAGTATGTCGTCAAGCCTGCTCTGGGCTCCGCGTTCGTCGCGCAAGCGCTGGAAAAACAACAGGGGGTCAACAATCCTCCACCTCGCGTAGGTGTCCACCCAGATGAACCGCTTGTCCTTTGTGGGGAGCTGATTGGCATCCCCGTCCCATTCAAGAAACCTCTTGTCGAAATAATTGGCCTTCTGAAGGAAAGGAACTTTCACGTGTATGCCCGGCTCCCGGATGGGCTCCCCGACGGGTTTCCCGAACTGGGTAATGATCACCTGCTCCGTCTCATGAACGACGAACAGGGCGGACCCGAGCGCGAGAAGCGCCACTCCCGCGATTATCAGTAGGACGACCACACCGGCCCTCTTCATTTCCGTTCGGTCCCCTCCGTATCGAGCTTGAACAGGGGAAGTATCCCCGTGGTCTCCCTGTCCGTTACAAGTTTCTTCCCCAGACGCGGAAGCACTTTCTCCATGGTCTCAAGATAGATGCGGCTCCTTGTAACCCTGGGGGCCCGCCGGTACTCGGCAAACACGGCTTTGAAGCGCGCCGCCTCCCCCTTTGCGCGGTTTATGCGTTCCGTGGAGTAGCCCATGGCCTCCTCGATAGTCCTCGCCGCGTCGCCCCGGGCCTTGGGTATTATCTTGTTGTACTCGGACTGCGCCTCGTTTATCATGCGCTCGCGCTCCTGCTGAGCCTCGTTCACCTCGTTAAAGGCGGCTTTAACCGGCTCCGGCGGGGTCACGTCCTGCAGCACCACCTGGTCCACCTGTATGCCGTTTTCGTACTGGTCGCAGAGGTTCTGCAGCATCTTGGTCGCCGTGCTGGCTATCTCCGTGCGCCCGATGGTCAGCAGCTCGTTGACGCTCCGGTCTCCAACTATCTCGCGCACGACCGCCTCGTTCATGTCACGGAACGTATCCCCCGCTGAAATCCTGCTCGGAGAACCTGGTGCGGGTGTCGGCGGAAACGGTCCTGAAGCCGAATTCCTCCTTCAGCTGGCGCTCCACGGGCACCTTGGTGACCTTCTCCACCCCGAAAGGGGCGACCACGTTAAGGCCGGGGTCTATCGTACGCACGTATTTTCCGAAGCGGAGCACCACTCCCACTTCTTCCGGGTCCACGGCGACAAAAGAGGTCAGCCCTCCCCATAAGAGGGCTATGGCGAGCACTGCGTAAACCGCAATGCGCCCGCCCCGCCCCGTTCCCATGCTCTTGAGCTTGCCCGCGAAGTCCCCGGACGTCCCCTCTCCGCCCGCTCTCGACAAAAGAACCTTCGCCTTTCTCCTCACCTCCTCGTTCGAGGCAAAGGAGACGACGAGGAACAACACAAACAGAATCAGCAGAAAAAGAAAGATGACTCCGTTAAAACCACCCATATTCGATCACGGCCTCCAGAACCGCATTTTAACAGATGAGGAGCCGGAATGAAAGGCACACCGGAGTGCAACCTCTACGTCCTGCTCAGGAAGAGCCCCGGTGCGGGGTCGCGCCATTGCGCCCTCCATGGGAGGCATCCGGCGCGCCCCACGCCGCCCGGGCGGCCCCAGGTGGCCATGGTGAAGGAGTACAAGGAAGACCCTTCGCTTGTCTTGCTCTGACCCTGAGCGGGTTTCTTCTAGTTCTTGCGAGCAGGAGCGCCCGCGATAGACCGGATGGCGTGATGACTTTCACCTACACAATCACATTTAGGGTGGATGAAGATAACATAAATTACCATTTTAAAATCACCAGAATTTTCTTGACTTAGAGCCTGAGGACCACTCGTAAGAATCTGCAGGACAAGCTTACGCCCTGAAGTCGACATGTTTGAATCCCCTTAAGGTCTTCCCTTTTTGTCATTTTTCGAGCATACTAGCTTGAGATTCATAGATAGCGTCGATGGTTGCAACAGGACAAGGTTAGAGGAAACGTAATGTTAGAAAAGCTTCCACAGTTGACTGATGATGGTTTGCTTACCCCTGAGGTTGGGTCTTGGGCAGAGCGGAAGTATCGTTTGGTCTGGAATTATGCAAAAATGTTTACAACTGGGATGAAAAACAAATGGCATGAAAGAATATATATTGACCTATTTGCCGGCGCTGGCTGTGCGAAAATAAGAGAAAGCTCAATAATAGTTCCAGCATCACCACTGCTTGCCCTTGATATTCCTGATAAGTTCGACAAGTATATCTTCTGCGAACAGAACGAATCCAAACTCAAGGCATTAATGCAAAGAGTAAGTACAAGGCATCCAGATATAAATGCAAAATACATACACGGCGATGTAACTGAACATATCGATAGGATAATTTCAGAAATTCCAATGCACAGCTCGGCTCATACGGTTCTTTCGTTCTGTTTTATAGACCCATATAAGATAGATAATTTCAATTTTCAGGTAATTAAAGAGCTTTCAAGTAAATATGTCGATTTTCTAATTCTCATTCCATCCTATATGGATGCTCACAGAAATGTAGTTAAGTATGCAGAAGACACACATGTTTCAATAGAGGATTTTACTGGAGGTAAAGACTGGAAGGAACTTTGGGATATGGAAAGAAAGAAGGGCACAGATTTTGGTGTTTTTTTGCCTGAGCTGTTTTGCACATCCATGGAGAAATTAGGGTATCTACATACTGGAGTCAGTGATACAATATTAATTCGCTCAGATAAGAAAAATCTTCCTCTGTATCACCTTGCTTTTTTCAGTAGGCATCAATTAGGTATGAAATACTGGAAAGAGTCTATTAAGTATAGCTCTGACCAAGGAGAGCTTTTTTAAATTTTCCAATTGATGATAATATAGATTATGGCACAATCCTCTCGCATAGAATGGACAGGGACAACATGGAACCCGGTGACAGGGTGCACAAAGTTCAGCGAGGGATGCATGCACTGCTATGCAGAGCGCATGGCCCGGCGTCTGCACGGTGCTGGGAATAGACGCTATAGAAATGGTTTCAAGGTAACACTTCATCAGGACCTCGTTGAGTCACCCCTCAAATGGAAGAAGCCTAGGCTCATATTTGTCAATTCAATGAGCGACCTCTTCCATAAAGACGTTCCGCTCTCTTTTATTAAGGACGTTTTCAGAACAATGAATAAGACAGACCAACATATCTACCAGATAGTCACTAAGCGCTCGGTCAGGCTCGCGCAGCTGGCTGACAGACTTGAATGGACTCCAAACATATGGATGGGGGTTACGGTTGAATCCAACCGCCACTTAAGCAGGGTCGAAGACCTATGCACTGTTCGGGCCAGAGTGAAGTTCCTTTCCTTGGAACCCCTGCTCTCGGACTTCCCCGCACTAAATCTCAAGAAAATAGACTGGATAATAGTTGGCGGGGAATCAGGCCCGGGAGCGAGGCCGATGCAGGAACGCTGGGTTAAATCCATCCACAGGCACTGCATCAGTCAAAGCACACCTTTCTTCTTTAAGCAGTGGGGCGGTGTGAGAAAGAAGGAAACAGGTAGAACCTTTAAGGGCCGCACATGGGACGAAATGCCTTCATTCATTGAGAGCCAGACTCATCTTGCCCTTTAAGCCATTCACTGGCGAAATTAAATAGGGACACTAACTGACTGTTGCCTTGCAGGCCAAAGGTTCAAAGTATTTCTGCGTCTTATATGTAGAAAGCCTCATCCCCCGCCCAGGATTTATCTGTAGCTTTCCCTTAGAATTACTTAGGCGTCGATTTTCTGCTCCCCTCTCAAGTACAGAAACAAACCCTTGCCTCTCATCAAATGCAGCTTGATGATGCGGTCGAGCCTTTCTGATGTCCCTGTCCGAGAAGAAGCGGCAGGGCTTTTCAGGGTGAGTACCTGCCTTTGGGATAACGTTTCTTCAAGGCATCGGGGAAGATGAAGCTCACACTATCCTCAAGGGAGCCCTTCTTTACGGTAATTAGGAGCTCCCAGCGGCCGTCTCTTTCAAGGTCAAGGCCTGAAACAATGTAGAGGCCGTTGCCCCTGTCCGTTATTTTTATCTCAGCGGGTGTTGTTTTAGCTGTTTTGAGGTTTTTATATGCGATTTTCAGTTCCGCTCCTGCAACGTCCTTGTCTCCTTTTCCGTGGATTACGATGCCGGTAACGTCCTTACCGATATCATACTCTTTGTCATCAAGGAGAACCTCTACGCTGAAGTTCGCGTTTTCAGTAATATCGAACAGCGTTTCATTAAAGTGTTTTGTAAATATATTCTTGTCAGAAGTGTCCTTTCCACTTGCTTCAACGGGCAACGAAACAAGTAGACCAAATACCAATACTGCGCTGGTGAGTCCCAATACAATGGCTTTCATTCGTCACCTCCTTGATAACGCAATTGTGAAATTCTACTATAAAAAGAGAATAACTTCAATAAAATGGGA
>JARRLN010000113.1 GCA_037386965.1 Nitrospirota bacterium | reverse complement strand
TCGGTCCGGTACTTTTAACCACCTGAGTGCTCGGCTCCCTAGTCGGTTTGACTTACCCCCGGGGCCGCCGCCCGCCAGCCGGGACTGGGCACAGTAAGCGCAGTCCTCGGAGCAGCCCCCGGTCTTCACGCTCACGATGGAGCAGAGGCGGGCCTCGCGCCCCCGGAAATGCTCCCTCAGCCTTCCGGCGACGGCAAACAGGTCGAAGGGAGCGGCCTCGAGGAGCCCCCGGGCGTCCTCTCTGCCCAACTGCTCACCGGCCAGGACCTTCTCGCTGAGGGCGCGGAGCATACGCTATTGTGGCGAAGGCCCCGGGGGGAAGTCAAACCGACAAGGGAGCCGAGCACTCAGGTGGTTAAAAGTACCGGACCGAGAAGGAGCCTCTTTCGCCCCTGGGCTCCTGCCAGTCCACCTGCACGTCCTCCACCCGGGCGCCGGACGGCCCCTGGCGGCAGGACTGCAGGGCGTTTTCGATGTCCTCCCTCCGGCCCTCGAAGACGGCCTCCACCCTGCCGTCGGGCGTGTTGCGCACCCAGCCCCCGAGCTTGAGAGAGCGGGCGATATCCTCGGTGAAGGCCCTGAAAAAGACCCCCTGAACGCGCCCCGAAACGATGACGTGGGCTCTGCATTGCCCGGACATGCCCGGATTATATCACCCCTTCCGAAGGAGGGGCAACGGGTGCCGCGCCGGGGCGTGCTACCGGCGGCGGGTGTTGACTTCCCGGCGGTTTCCATGAGAAAATAGATTCGAACTTTATTGACTAGGAGGCTGCTCCATGCCCATCTACGAATATATATGCAATGCCTGCCGCAAGGAGTTCTCCATCCTGAGCGTATCGGCAGCCAGGACGAAGGCCGTCTGCCCCCACTGCGGCTCCGTCGAGGTGACCAAGAAGCTCTCGTCTTTCAGCTGCTCCCTGCCCACCGGGTTTTCGGGCGGCACCTTCTCCGGCGGGGGTTGAGGGACCTCCGGCTGCTGAGCGTGCCTCAGCTGCAATCACTTGACTTTCTTACATCCGAACAATAAAATCAGAGCAGATTATGCCCAGAATTCTGCTCGCAGACGATAGCGTCATCATCCAGAAGGTTGTGGACTCGGTGCTTTCGGAGCGGGGTTTCGAGGTCGCCTCGACCGCCTCGGCCGAAGAGGCCCTCCAGGCCCTGTCCTCCTTTCAGCCCGACCTGGCCCTGGTGGACGTCCAGCTTCCCGATGGCGACGGCTACCAGGTGGCCGCAAAGATGAAAAAGCAGGCCGGCATACCCGTCGTGCTCCTTGCCGGGGCCTTCGAGCCCGTGGAGGAATCGCGCATGCGCGGCGCGGGGGCGGACGGCTCCCTTACCAAGCCCTTCGAGGCCGAGGACCTTGTGGGCACCGTGGAAAGGTTCCTGGCCGCCCGAAAAGAGGGTGCGGAAAAAGAGGAGGCCGCTGTTGCGCCGGGCCTTGAGGAGGAAGCGGACTTCGGCGACATCGACGTGGTCGAAGAGGTAACCGTCGTAGAGGAAGAAGTGGTGGCGGAACCGGTCTCCGGGGAGGAAGAAGACCTCTGGGACATGGGCGACATGGGCGGGGAAGCCCCCGCCGGCGCGGCCGAAGAAATCGTGGAAGAAGTCCTGGAAGAAGAGATGGGCGTCGAGGCCGAAGAGGAAGCGCCCCCGGCCCGGCCCGATGAGGCCCAGGAGGAACAAGCTGCCCGGCCCGCCTCCGCCGGGGCTCCGCCCATGGGCGCCATGCCCTCGGAGAAGGAGCTCCTCAGGGTGTTCCGCGAGGCGGCCCACGAGAGGCTTGACAGGGCCATCGCCGAGCTGGACCTCGGGGCGGCCCTCAGCGACGCCCTCCGTCCCGGGGTGCGGGAGACGGTGGAGAAGATACTCTGGGAAGTGACGCCGGAGATTACCGAGAAGCTGCTCAGGGACGCCGTCCAGGAAAGCATGGGCTCCATCAAGGGGGTCCTGGAGAACGTCATCTGGGAGACCGTCCCCGAGCTCGCCGAGTCCATCATCAGAAAAGAGATAGAGAAGATCCGGTCCCGGAGCTGACCGCTCTCCGGTCTTTCCTTGCATCTTGTCAACCATGACAGATTTTCCAAAGAGCTATAATCCGGCCGAAGCGGAGAAAAGGTGGTACGCCCTCTGGGAGGAGCAGGGGTACTTCCGCCCCGAGGTCAACCCCGGGGGAAAGCCCTACTCCATCGTCATCCCCCCGCCCAACATCACCGGCTCCCTGCACATGGGCCACGCCCTGAACGCCACGCTTCAGGACGTCCTCATCCGCTGGCGGCGCATGAAGGGTGAGAGGGCCCTCTGGGTGCCGGGCACCGACCACGCAGGCATCGCCACCCAGAACGTGGTGGAGCGTGAGCTGGCCCGGGAGGGCACGGACAGGCACGCCCTGGGCAGGGAGGCCTTCATCCAGAGGGTCTGGCAGTGGAAGGAAGAGTACGGCGGCCGCATCACCCACCAGTTGAGGAAGCTGGGGGCCTCGGCCGACTGGTCGCGGGAGCGCTTTACCCTGGACGAGGGCCTGAGCCGCGCCGTCCGGGAGGTCTTCGTGCGGCTTTACGAGGACGGCCTCATCTACCGCGACAAGCGCCTCATCAACTGGTGCCCCCGGTGCCGCACGGCGCTGTCGGACCTGGAGGTGGAGTACGAGGACCTGGAGGGCACCCTCACCTACATTAAATATCCCCGCGTGGGCGCCCCCGGGGGCGTCACCGTGGCCACCACCAGGCCGGAGACGATGCTGGGGGACACGGCCGTGGCCGTCAACCCCGAGGACGAGCGCTACCGGGACCTTATCGGCAAGACCGTGGAGCTCCCCCTTACCGGCAGGACCATACCCGTCATCGCCGACCCGGAGGTGGACCCCGCCTTCGGCACCGGGGCGGTCAAGATAACCCCGGCCCACGACTTCAACGACGAGGCCGTGGCCAAGCGGCAAACGCCGCCCCTGCCGGCCATCACGGTCATCGCCGAGGACGGCACCATGAGCATGAACGCCGGCCCCCGGTACGCGGGGCTCGACCGCTACGAGGCCCGCCGGAAGGTGGTGGACGACCTCGGGGCCGAGGGCCTCGTCGCAAAGACCGAGCGTCACGTCCACGCCGTGGGGCACTGCTACAGGTGCAAGACCGTCGTCGAGCCGGCCTCCACGCCCCAGTGGTTCGTCAAGGTGGGCCCCCTGGCGGAGGAGGCCCTGGAGGCCGTCCGCTCGGGCAGGATACGCATCGTCCCGGAGAGCTGGCTCAACAGCTACTACGCCTGGATGGAGAACATCCGCGACTGGTGCATCACCCGGCAGATATGGTGGGGGCACCGCCTTCCCGTCTGGTACTGCGCAAGCTGCGGAGAGACCATCGTCTCCCGGGACGACCCCACAGCCTGCCCCGCCTGCTCGGGCAAGGAGCTCATCCAGGACCCCGACGTCCTGGACACCTGGTTCTCCTCGGCCCTCTGGCCCTTCTCCACCCTGGGATGGCCGGAGCGGACCGAGGACCTCGGGGCCTTCTATCCCACCAGCGTGCTGGTCACCGCCTTTGACATCCTGTTTTTCTGGGTGGCCCGGATGATAATGATGGGCCTCAGGTTCATGGGCGAGGAGCCCTTCCGGGACGTCTACATCCACGCCCTGGTGCGGGACGCCGAGGGCCAGAAGATGAGCAAGTCCAAGGGCAACGTGGTGGACCCCCTGCTGCTCATCGACAGGTACGGGGCCGACGCCTTCCGCTTCACCCTGGCCGCCTTCGCGGCCCAGGGCAGGGACATCAAGTTCGCCGAGGAAAGGGTCGAGGGTAACCGGCACTTCATAAACAAGCTCTGGAACGCCACCCGCTTCATCCTGATGAACGTCGAGGCCGGCCACGGCGCTCCCTCGGTGGAGGAGCTCGGGGAGCGCCTGGAGGAAGAGGAAAGCCCCCTGGCCGTCCGGTGGGTGATGAGCCGCCTGGCTGACACCCGGGCCGAGGTGGAGGCCGCCCTCGGGGAGTACCGCTTCAACGACGCCGCCTCGGCTCTGTACCAGTTTGCCTGGCACGAGTTCTGCGACTGGTACATCGAGATGGCAAAGACCGAGATGTCCGCGGCCTCCCGCGACTGCCTGCTTCTTGTCCTCGAAAACCTGCTCCGCATGCTTCAGCCCTTCATGCCCTTCCTTGCCGAGGACATCTGGCAGCGCCTCCCCCTCACCCGTCCCACCGAAAGCATCGTCACGGCCCCCTGGCCCGCGGCGCTCGCCCGGGACCCGGAGGCCGAGCGTGAGATGGCCATGGTGATGGACGCCGTGGGCGGGGTCAGGAGCATCCGCGGGGAGATGAACATCCCGCCCGCCCAGGTCCTGGAGACCCACGTGAAGACGGCAAGCGGCGAGGTGGAAGCGCTCCTCAGGTCCAACCTCCACTACGTAAGCAAGCTGGCCCGCGCCGAGGTCAAGGGGCTGGGCACCGGGGTGGCCAAGCCCGGCGGGGCGTACACCTCGGTGAAGGACGGCCTGGAGGTCTACGTCAAGCTCGCGGGCATCGACGTGGATGCGGAGCTCACCAGGCTCGGCAGGGAGAAGAAGAAGCTCGAGGGGACCCTGGGCGTCCTGCACAAGAAGCTCCATAACCCCGACTTCCTGGAGCGCGCCCCGGCCCACGTGGTCCGGAAGGAGCAGCAGAAATACGACGAGCTCGCCCAGAGGCAGGAGAAGCTCGCCGAAAGCATCGCGAAAATAAAGGGCCTGGAGGTGTGAGATGCCCGAGAAAGCCATGGTGAATGTGGAAGGCAGGGAGCCCGATATCGTTGAGGGCGAGACCGTCAACATCTCTGACTCCTCGGTGCGCTCCGTGGAGGCGAACCACGTGGACATGGACCGGGTGAGCGCCATGAGCGTGGAGGGGCACACCGTAAACGCGAGCATGAGCGCCGCCCTGGTGGCAAGCGGAGAGACGCTCAACATCACCCAGGGGGCGGCCTTCGTGGCAAGCGGCACCGAGACCTCGCTGCACGCCTCCATGGCCTCGGTGGCCGCCGGGCGGACGGCGCACGTGGACCGCTCCGCCGTGGGGATTGCCGCCGGAGGCGATGTCTCCCTGGAAAACAGCGCCGCCCTGGTCGTCCTGGGAAGAAACGTCACGGGCTCGGTGACCACGCTTTTAGACTGGAAGGGCGCCCTCGCCCTGGCCCTTACGGCGGGCGGGCTCTGGGGGCTTTTCTCCCTGTTCAGGAAAAAGTAGCCCCATGCCCCTTCCGCCCGAGGTCCGCGAGCTCATCGAAAGGGCCCTCAGGGAAGACGTGGGCCCCGGTGATGCCACCACCTCGGCCCTGCTCCCCCCTGAGGAGAGCGGCGCCGCCCGCCTCATCGCCAAATCCCCCCTCGTCGTGGCCGGGCTTCCCTTCGCAGAGGCGGTCTTCCATGCGGTCGACCCGGAGACGAAGATGGAAGCGCTCAAGGCCGAAGGGGAACGGGCCGCCGGGGGTGAGACGCTGGCGGGGATAAGCGGAAGCGCGGCGTCGCTTCTTGCCGCAGAGCGGGTGGCCCTCAACATCCTTCAGAGGCTGTCGGGCGTGGCCACCCTGACGGCGGAGTTCGTCCGGCGGGTGGAGGGCACGGGGGTCAGGATTCTGGATACCCGGAAGACCACGCCGGGGATGCGCCTGATGGAGAAGTACGCCGTCCGGATGGGCGGCGGGTGGAACCACCGCT
>JARRLN010000112.1 GCA_037386965.1 Nitrospirota bacterium | reverse complement strand
AAGGGGACTGGTCCCCCAGGCACGGCCTGGAGCGACTGGGCACGGCCCAGAGCGTCCTGACATTGAAACGCCTTGCTCAAGGAATGGCGGGGTTTGATGATTAAAAGGGACTGGTCCCCCAGGCGCGGCCTGGAGCGACTGGGCACGGCCCAGAGCGACAGGACATCGAAACGCCTTGCTCAAGGAACGGCGGGATTCAACGTTTAAAAAGGGCACTGGTGCCCCGGCCAACGGGCCGGAGCGGCCAAACATCGAAGAGTGTTATTTAAGGTAGCCGTTTCAAGTTGATGTTAAAAAGGGGACTGGTCCCCTTCAGGGCTTTCCGAACTTCTCCTGAAGGAGCGCCGCCATGGCCTGCCAGGCGCGGCGGGCCGCCTTCTCGTTATAGGCCGTCCCCTCGATGGAGTCGTCCCCGGCCCCGGGGTTCGTAAAGCTGTGAAGCGCATGCCCGTAGACAACCATGTACCAGTCCACCCCGGCCTCGCCCATCTCCTCCCGGAAGCCCCGGACCTCATCCCCCGTGACGAAGGGGTCCCGGGCCCCGTGCAGGGCGAGGACCGTCCCCCGGATGTTTCGGGCATCCGCGGGCCTTAGGGTGGAAAGCCCGCCGTGGAAGCTCACCGCGGCCAGGAGGGGCGCGCCGCTCCGGGCAAGCTCAAGCACCGTGGTTCCGCCGAAACAAAACCCGATGGCCGCCAGCCGCGCGGGGTCGACGAGCTTGTGGCCTTCGAGCACCCCGAGGGCCGCCCGGGCCCGGGCCCGGAGAAGCTCCCGGTCCGAGAGAAACCGCCGGGCCAGGGTCGCGGCCTCCTCCGCCCGGGTGGTCGTCTTCCCGCCGCCGTAAATGTCCGCAGCAAAAGCCACGTACCCCAGGGCCGCCACCGCCCGCGTCTTCTGCCTGATGTTGTCGTTAAGCCCCCACCACTCGTGGACGACCAGCACCCCCGGGCGCTTGCCCGCAAGCGCATCGTCATAAGCCAGATAGCCCCGGAGCGTCGTCCCCTCGTGCTCGTAGGTCACCGTCTCCGTGACAACCCTGGCCTGCGCCAGGACCGGGAAGAAAAAGGATAAAGCCAGAATATAAATCAGGACTTTCATGAGAGCCTCCTTGCCTCTTTATAGCACAGAAAACCCCACCTGCCTACCGCTAGGCGCGGCCTAGTGCGATAAAACATCGAAACGCCTTGCTCAAGGAACGGTTCGGTTCGATGTTTAAAAAGGGGACTGGTCCCCGCACCAGTGGCGGGCGTTTTGGAAGAGGCGGAGCCAGGGGGAGGCCGTGAGGCTTCCCTGCCACTCGGGGGGCACCCAGGGCCACTGCCAAAGCAGGAAGGAGCGCTCCGGATGGGGCATCATGGCCAGGTGCCGCCCGTCGGGGGAGCACAGGGCGGCGATGCCCTCGGGGGAGCCGTTGGGATTGAAGGGGTAGCGCTCCGTGGCCCGGCCCCGGTCGTCGGCGAAACGCACGGGGGCCAGCCCGTCGCGGAGTACCTTTTCGTAGACCTTCCCGTGAGGGAACAGGGCCCTGCCCTCCCCGTGGGCCACCCAGATGCCCAGGACCGAGCCCTCCATCCCCCGGAGCATGATGGATGGGCTTTCCAGTATTTGCACTGTGGAGAACCGGGACTCGAACCGCCCGGAGCGGTTCCGGACGAAGCGGGGCTGCTCGGTCCCCTCGAGCCCGCTCCAGGGAACCCATCCCAGAAGGGCCATGAGCTGGCAGCCATTGCAGACCCCCAGGCTGAAGGTGTCCTCCCTCCGGTAGAACGCGTCGAACTCCTCCCTGAGCCTGTCGTTGAACCGTATGGCCCCCGCCCAGCCCTTGGCGGAGTCCAGCACGTCGGCGTAGCTGAACCCCCCCACGAAGGCCACCCCCCGGAAGGCGTTCAGGCTTACGCGGTCGCCGTTGCTGCCCTCCTCGCGCACGACCGCCACCCGCGGGCGGCGACCAGTCGCTTTTAGGCCAGCCTCTTCTTGCCCCTCGCCGGTGGGGCGGGGCTCGAAGGTCAGGGCAAAGGCCGGCGCGGAGCGGTCGTAGATGGACTCCTTCTCCTCCTCGGCGCACCGGGGGTTGGCCTGGAGGCGCTCCAGCTGGTAGCTGGTCTCCTCCCAGAGGGCGCGCAGGGGGAGCATGTCCCCGGAGAGGACCTCCTTGCCGTTTACCGAGATGGAGACGGTCTTTTTGGCCCGGGTGCGGCCGATAAGGGCACAGGGCACGCCCTGCTGCCCGAAGGCGGCCAGGACCCGGTGCTCATCGCCGGGGTCGCATTCCACGAGAAGCCCGGCCTCCTCGGCAAAGAGGACCTCCAGGAGAGGGGCCTCCGCCTTGATGTCCACGGCAAACCCCCTGTTTCCGGCGAAGGCCATCTCAAGGAGGGCCGTCGCCAGGCCCCCGTCGCTCCGGTCGTGGCCCGCCCGGATGCGCCCATCCCGGATGAGGGCCTGGACGGCCCGGAAGGCCCCCCGGAGGAGCCGGGCGTCCTCCACGTCCGGGGACTCTTCCCCCACCTGCCCGTAGACCTGCGCCAGCGCGGAGCCGCCCAGGCGGTACCTGCCGCCGCCCAGGTCCACGTAAAGGAGGCTGCTCTCGCCTCCCCCGGGGCCGCCCTTGAGGTCGGGGGTCACGGTCTTTGTAACGTCGGTGACGGGTGCATAGGCCGAGACGACCAGCGCCCCCGGGGCCTTCACCGTCTCGGCGCCCTCCCTTACCAGGGCGGCCATGGAGAGGCTGTCCTTACCGCCGTCCACGCTTATGCCCAGCTCCGTCATCAGCTCGCTCATGGCCGCCGCGGCGTCGTGGATGAGCGCCCCTTCGCCGGGGAGCTTGGCCGCCCACATCCAGTTGGCCGAGCAGCGGATGTCCTCCAGGGCGGTCACCTCCGCCCAGAGGATATTGGTCAGGGCCTCGGCCACCGAGAGCCGGGCCATGGGCCCCGGGGCTATCAACCCCTTTATCGGCTGCTCCCCTATGGAGATGGCGGCCCCCGTCAGGCCGAAGTGGCTCTGGGCCACCACGGCCACATCGGCCAGCGTAAGGCCCAGGGGCCCCACGCACTGCTGCTGGGCGATGAGGCCGGTAACCGAGCGGTCCACCTTGTTGGTGAGAAAGCGCTTGGAGCCCACCGAAAGGAGCCTGAGCACCCGGGCGAGGGCCTCCCGGGGGGTGGCCTCCGGGGGAAGGGCAAGGGAGGCGAGCACCGGCGCCTGCCTCTCGATGACGAAGGTCTTCCGGGGCATCTCGCCCAGGACCTTCCTGAGCTCCAGGTCCACGGCCACCGTGCCCTGCTTCGTGTCCTCCACCACGATGCGCCCGTCCCCGGTCACCTCCCCCACAAAGGAAAACGGCACCTTCTCCCTGCGGCACAGGGCGGCAAAGAGGGCGGCGTGCTCCGGCCGAAGCAGAAGGGCGTCGTTCTCCTGGTACTCGGCCCCCCAGAGCTCCAGCACCGAGAGCGTGGGGTCGCCGGAAAGTATTTTCCGGACGTCGACCCTGGCCCCCGCGGGCTCCACCAGCTCTTTGAGGACGTTACAGTTGCCCCCGGCACCCTGGTCGTGGATGCTGACGATGGGGTTATGCTCTCCCCGCTCGATGCACGCGCGGAGGACCCGGTTCATCTTCTGCTCCATCTCGGCGTCGCCGCGCTGCACGGCGTTGAAGTCCAGCTCCTCGACGTTCTCCCCCTGCACCATGCTCGAGGCGGCCCCGCCGCCCATGCCGATGCGATAGGCGGGCCCTCCCACCTTGGTGACGAGCATCCCCCGCTCCGGGGGCCGTTTCCCCGCATGCCCGGCGTCCACCTGTCCCACCCCGCCGGTGAACATGATGGGCTTCACCCACTCCCGGCGCTCACCGCCGGGAAGCCGGAGCCCGAAGGAGCGGGTGTAGCCCTGGATGACCGGCTCGCCGAACTTGTTGCCGTAGTCCGAAGCGCCGTTGCTGGCCTCTATCTCGATGTCCAGGGGAGAGGCCAGGTTGCCCGGGTACAGGAAGGAGGGGTCCTCCCAGTGAAGCTCGTAGCCCGGGATGCGGAGGTTGCCCACCGCGTAGGCCGCGGTCCCCGCGATGACGTGCCCGCCCCTGCCCACCGCCTGGGTATCCCTGATGCGCCCGCCGGTGCCGGTCTCCGCCCCCGGGAAGGGGGCCACGCCGCTGGGGAAGTTGTGGGTCTCGGCGGTGAAGGTGATATGGCAGTCCAGCGCCCGCTCCCTGAAGGGCGAGGGCTCCCCGGGCCGCTCGGGCAGGATTGTCCTGACGGTGCCGCCCCGGATGGCACTGGCGTTGTCCTTGAAGGCGATGACACTCCGGCCGGGGTTTCTCTCGTAGGGGGCCCTGATGATCTCGAACAGGCTCTGGGGCATCTCCGAGCCGTCTATGACAAGCCGTCCCTTGAAGAACCAGTGGCGGGAGTGCTCGCTGTTTGACTGCCCGAGGTCGAAGCACTCCACGTTGGTGGGGTTTCGTCTCATCTCCCTGGCGAAGAGATTGTAGTAGTACTCCAGGTCCCACGCGTCCAGGCCCAGCCCCATCCTGCGGTTGAGGTCCTCCAGGGCTTGCTTTCCCTCCTCGATGAGGTGCACCACCGTCACCGGCTCGGGCTGCACTCCCGTATGGAAGCTCACCAGGGGCTCCGGGTACGGGCACTCGGTCATGCGGTCGTGCGCCGCGGCGGCAAAGCGCTCCGCCGTCCCGGCATCCGCCGCGCCCCCCTGGCCGTGAAGCAGGTAGCGGCGGGAGCGCTCGATGCGGCGCACCTTGCCCAGGCCCGCCGCGTGGCAGACCGACACGGCGCAGGTGGACCAGGCGGTCTGAAAATTCAGCCTCGGCCCCACCTCGATGACGCCCGCCCCGGCGAGGAAGCTCTTGTCGGAGAAGTTTTCGGGCTCGAAAATCTCTCCGAGGAGCCAGCGGAGGACCCCGAGCTCCCGGGCATCCAGAGGCTCGGAGACCTCCACGTTATGGCAGAACTCGCTCTCGATGTCGGTGAGCTCTGGGAATTTCATGAAAAGGGCGTTCTTGCCCGCCTCGGTAAGCGCGGGTCTCCTGTACAGGTGAACGAGTGCCATTGGGATAATATTACACCATCAAAAGAAAGGATTTCAGAGGCCGCCGCGGGCGGCCCCGCCGCCCGTTTTCAGGGCGCCTTCTGGTAAAATAGGGGGTCATGAAGAGATTCCTGCCGCTCCTTGCCGCCCTGCTCCTGCTCGTCGCTTGCGGGGGCAAGGAGGTCCGCCAGCCCCCGGAGGAAGCCCTTGTCGCCAAGGAAGCCATCGCCGTGGCCGAGGACCTGAGGAACGCCTATGTGCACAGGAACTTCCAGGCCATGAGGCGCTATGCCACGGAGGAGGCCTACTCCGACATCATCCGGAACATCAAGAAGTTCCGGAGCGTGGAGCTGGAGTTTACGCCCCGGTGGGTGGAAGTAAACCAGGACGCAACCGAGGTCACGCTGAACGTCTCCTGGAGCGGCACATGGACCCTGGACGGGAAGAAGGAGACCCTGAAGGGGATGGCCGTCTTCAGCCTCACGGGGAAGCCCCTCAAGATTGCGGGCGTCCTCAGGGGAAGCCCCTTCGTCGAGCCCCGGACCTCCCCCGAAAGCCCGTGACATTACCCGATGAAGGTAAACATTGTGAACCTGTCTCACAATTGATTTCGAAGCGAAAGAGAGAAGAAGGCCTCTTGCGCCAGGGTCCCCGAAAAGTCGCAAGACTTTTCGGGGCTGAGCCGGAAGCAATTTTGAGTCAGGTTCTTATGGTAAAATAAAGAGTACTTTTCCTTCCGGGGGAATTTTTTGCGGGGTTCGGAAACCATGGACCGTGACAAGTTCCACGAGGAGTGCGGCGTCTGCGGCGTCTTCGGGCACCCCGAGGCCGCCAACCTCGTTTACCTGGGCCTCTATGCCCTTCAGCACCGGGGGCAGGAGGGGGCCGGCATCACGTCCTCGGACGGGAAGGCCTTCTGCACGGAAAAGGGCGTGGGCCTGGTGGCCGACATCTTCACCGAGAAGCGCCTCCGCCGCCTTCCCGGCTACGCGGCCATCGGCCATAACCGCTACTCCACGGCCGGGGGCGGCGGGCTGAAGAACGTCCAGCCCATCGTGGCCAACTTCGCCATGGGCTCTCTGGCCATCGCCCACAACGGAACCCTGGTCAACGACGAGGAGCTCCGTGCGGAGCTCGAAGACCAGGGGGCCATCTTCCAGTCGAACTCCGACAGTGAGGTCATCCTGCATCTGCTGGCCCGCTCCCACCGCTCCGATTTCCGCAGCAAGGTCATCGACGCCCTCTCGCAGGTGAGCGGCGCTTACAGCCTTCTGGTCCTCCGGGAAAAGGAGCTCATCGCCGTCCGCGACCCCTACGGCATCCGCCCCCTCGCGCTGGGCACCGTGGGAGGGACTTACGTGGTGGCCTCCGAGACCTGTGCCTTCGACCTCATCGGGGCCAGCTACCTGAGGGACGTCAGGCCGGGCGAGATGGTGACCATCTCGGCCGAGGGGCTCCGCTCCGAGCAGGCCCTGACCAGCTTGCGCAAGGCCCACTGCATATTCGAGTACATCTATTTCGCCCGGCCCGACAGCTACATCTTCGGCGGGCAAAACGTCAACGAGCTGAGGAAGGAGTTCGGCCGGCAGCTGGCCCGCCAGTCCCCCGTGGACGCCGACATCGTCATCCCGGTGCCCGACTCGGGCGTTCCGGCCGCCATCGGCTACTCCGAGGAAAGCGGCATACCCTTCGATTTCGGCCTGATACGGAACCACTACGTCGGGCGGACCTTCATCGAGCCCAAGCAGAACATCCGGCACTTCGGCGTCAAGATCAAGCTCAACCCCGTGAGGAACCTCCTGGAAGGCAAGCGCGTCGTGGTGGTGGACGACTCCATCGTCCGGGGGACCACCAGCAAGAAAATCGTCAAGATGATACGCGAAGGCGGCGGCGCCAGGGAAGTCCACATGCGCATCAGCTCCCCGCCCTGCACCGGCCCCTGCTTCTACGGCATCGACACCCCCACCCGCCAGGAGCTCATCGCCACCTCCCACTCCACGGAGGAAATCCGGAGGTTCATCACCGCCGACAGCCTGGCCTACATCGAGCTGGAAGGCATCAAGCGCATCGTTCCGGACTCCGGCGACTACTGCTACGCCTGCTTCGACAACACATATCCCATCTACTTCCCCGGCGAAAAACTCGCACAAATGGAACTCCTCCTCTAGGGGGACCAGTCCCCTTTTTAACCCACCAAACCGCGCCGTTCCTTGGGCAAAGACGTTTCGATGTCTAGCCGGTCCAGGCCGCGCCTGGCGCTCCGGGGCACCAGTGCCCTTTTAGACTTCAGTCGAGACGTGGTTGGTTCCGGAACCGCCCATTGAGCAAGCCGCTTCGATGTCAGGACGCTCGGCCCGCTGGCCGGGGCACCAGTGCCCTTTTAAACATCTAACCGCGCCGTTCCTTGGGCAAGCCGTTTCGATGTTTGGTCGCTTTGGCCCGCTGGCCGGGGGACCAGTCCCCTCTTTTTAATCTCTAAATTGAACCGGCTTCCTTAAGTGAGACGTTTCAATGTCCTGTCGCTGCAGGCCGTGCCTGCTTGATTTGAGGGGGGGCAGGGTTATAGAGTATTAGGGCCGCAAGCCGAAGACTGAAGCGGCGTTTTTGCGCGCGCCGGGTGCGGCGGGGGGTCCTTGGCCCCTCATACCACGGGCAGGAGGCGAGCCATGGCCGAGGAAGAGCGGGAACTGGAAAAGACGCTCAAGGGCTACAAGTCCGAGGTGGCCCCCGACATGAAGATGACTCTCACCTGGGACAAGGACCTCATCTTTGCCGCCCGGAC
>JARRLN010000111.1 GCA_037386965.1 Nitrospirota bacterium | reverse complement strand
GTTGCCCTCCTCGCCTATACCGTGGGCCGAGGATGTGTCCTTGGATACGTCTATCCCTACGTAGAGCTTCCCCATACCCGTCCTCCTTGCATGACGCTTACCGTTGGGCAGGAAGTGCCTCCAAAACCAATCCTCCCGCGTAACCAGGGCTCCAAGGCCCAATCAACTTATAATGGCTTTGGGAGGCAGGGAACACACTGCAAGAAGGGTTCTAGGACCCAGGTGAAAAGGAAGTTCTCCTGCCTTCTCGGAGGACGGGCAAAACCCATCCGCTAAGAGTTATACCATGAATGCACAGTAGGAGGTGTAACGAGCAGGAAGGTCATCCTTCTTCGGGACGCATCGTTCTGAATAATGCAGCACACAGAGTACTTAGCCCCTGTGCCCATGGCGAGTCAAAAGATGCGAGACCTCAGGGCGTCTCCATCACCCGGGGGCTCTTCTCCCTGCTGCCGGTTTTTTCCGTCAGGTTGTGCACTATCTCCCCGCCCACCAGGAAGATGGACGCGGCGTAGTACACCCACAGCAGAAAGACCACGAAGACCGAGAGCGAGCCGTATATGGTGCCCAGCTGCATGATGGTTCCCACGTACCAGGTGAAGGCGTACTTGGCCACCTCGAGAAAGACGGCCGTGAAGAGCCCGCCCCAGAAGGCGTTGCGGAAGAGTATCTTGCGCTTCGGCAGCATCATGTAGACCACGATGGCCGCAAACTGGATGAGCCCCAGGGGCACGACGTACTGAACGACGATGCTGGTGATGAGGCCTATCCTGAGCCAGGGCAGGAGGGGCTTGAGCGCCGTCAGAAGCGGCACCAGCGTGGTCAGGGCGAAGGATATGAAGATGAGGCACATCAGGAGGGTAACCAAGATGATGGCGTGCAGGATAAAGCTCACGCAGGAGCGCTTCTCCTGGACGTTGAAGACGGTCTCCATTGCGTAGTGCATGGCCGAGTACAGCTGCAGGGAAAGCAGCGCGTAAAGAAGGATGCTCCACCTGCCGATTTCCGTGTAGGAGATGAGTTTCTTCAGCTCCCCGGTGATGGTCCCCGTTACCTGGGGGAACAGGCCCACCAGTTTATCGACGAAGAAGTCCCTGAGTCCGGGATTCCCTCCGAGGAGGGAGCCTATGAGGGCGACGACGAAGAGCCCCAGGGGCACGATGGTGAGCATCACGTAGTACGACAGGGAGGCCGAGAGAAAGAGACCGTCGTCCTTGAAGAAATCCCTGATGCTTCTGTAAAGGAGGGTTGGGATGTCCGTCATGGCTTGACCATATCACTTTCTGGGTTTTTTGAAAAACCTGAGCGGCGTACCCGCGAAGGCCGGGTATGCCTTTCTCAGGCGGGCCTCTACGTGGCGCAGCGAGGAGGGCTTGATGCCTTCGGGAAAGTTCGTAAACAGGGTGAAGGCGGGGGGCTCGACGGCCACCTGGGTCATGTAGTGGATTTTCACCTTCCGGCCCTTGTGCGGCGGAAGGGAGATGTCCTGTGCGAACCGGTTCAGCTCGGCCGTGGGTATCCGGGTGCGGCGGGCCTCCATCACCTGGTCCACCAGGGGAAAGACCTTGGTAATGCGCGTCCGCTCCAGGCTCGAGGCGGTGAGCACCGGGGCATGGGCAAAGAACCAGAGCTTCCGTCCGAGGGTTTTCATGAGCTCCGCCAGGACCTTGTCGTGCTCGGTCACGAGGTCCCACTTGTTCAGGACGAAGACGGCGCCCTTCAGGCGGCTGTGCACCAGGCCCGCTATCTTCTGGTCCTCGGCGACGATGCCCTCGGCGGCGTCGATGAGGACGAGGCAGACGTCGGCCCTCTCGATGCTCCGGAGGGTGCGCACCATGGCGAACCTCTCGATGGAGTACCCCCGGGTGTCCTTGCGGCGGATGCCCGCCGTGTCGATGAGGAGGTACTTCCTTCCGTAATACGTGCACAGGGTGTCTATGGCGTCCCGGGTGGTGCCGGGGACCGGGCTGACCAGGAGGCGCTTCTTCCCCAGGAGGGCGTTGACCAGGGTGGACTTGCCCACGTTGGGCCGTCCGAGGACGGCTACCTTGGGGTATTCGCGGGCCTCCTCGGGAGCCGGCTCCGGAAGCAGGGCGGCGACCTTCTCCATGAGCTCGTCGAAGTTGTAGCCGGTGGCCGCCGAGACGGGCACGGGCTCGCTGATGCCCAGGGAATAGAAGTCCAGCACCGCGGGCTCCTGCTTGCTTGTGTCCACCTTGTTCACGGCCCAGAGGACCCCTTTGCCCGAGCCCCTCAGAAGGGCGGCCAGCTCGGCGTCGAAGGGGTTGAGGCCGTCCTTGGCGTCCAGCAGATGGATGACCACGTCGGCCTCCTGGACGGCGAAGAGGGCCTGCTCCTTTATCTGGACAAAGATGTTCTCATCGTGGCGGGGGTAGAACCCCCCGGTGTCCACCGCAATGAAGGGCTTTCCCTCCCACTCTGCGTCCAGGTAGTTGAGGTCCCGGGTGACGCCGGGGACGTCCTCTACGATGGCGGCGGAACGGCCCACCATGCGGTTAAACAGGGTGGACTTGCCCACGTTGGGCCTCCCCACGATGACCACGAGCGGTTTGGCCATGCTACAGTTTATCAGAAAAAGGCCGGGGCGAAGGCCCGGAAGAAGGGGCCGGTCAGCCCGCCAGCTCGAAGACGAAGGCGATTTCCACGGGGGCGTCCAGGGGGAGGCTGCTGACGCCCACGGCGGCCCGGGCGTGCCTGCCCGCCTCGCCGAACACCTCGCCCATGAGGTCGCTCGCGCCGTTTATGACCTGGGGCTGACCGGTGAAACCCGGGGCGCTGGCGACGTAGCCCACGAGCTTGACCACCCGCCGCACCTGCTCCAGGCCGCCCGCCTCGGCCCTGAGGACGGCCAGGGCGTTCAGGGCTGCCGTGCGCGCCTCCCCGAAGGCCTCCTCCACGGTAAGGTCCGTTCCCACCTTGCCCGTGCGGCCGGGCTTGCCCTCGACGAGGGGGAGCATGCCGCTTAGAAAAAGGAGGTTGCCCACTCGCACGGCGGGCACGTAGGCCCCCAGGGGCGCGGGAGGGGGCGGAAGCTCTATGCCCAGTGCGGCCAGGCGCTTCTCGGCATCCATCAGGCCGGCACCTCCACGCCCAGCTCCTGGGGGATGCCGATTCTTCCCAGCACGGCGCTTGCCGCGGCCACGGCGGGGTTGCTCAGGTAGACCTCGCTTTCGGGGTGGCCCATCCGGCCCACGAAGTTCCGGTTGGTGGTGGCCAGCGCCCGCTCGCCCTTGGCCAGCACGCCCATGTGCCCGCCCAGGCAGGGGCCGCAGGTGGGGGTGGAGACCACCGCGCCCGCCTCTATGAAGACGTCCAGAAGCCCCTCGCGCATGGCCTCGCGGTAGATGTGCTGGGTGGCGGGGATGACGATCATCCGCACGTCCCGGTGGACCTGGCGGCCCCGGATGACCGAGGCGCACTCCCTCAGGTCCTCGAGGCGCCCGTTGGTGCAGGAGCCCACCACCACCTGGTCGATGCGGACGTCGGAGAGCGCCTCGGCCGCCCTGGTGTTGGAGGGCAGGTGGGGGCAGGCGACGGTGAGGGGGATGCGGGAGCAGTCGTACTCCCGGCTCTGCACGTACTGTGCATCGGGGTCCGAGGCGTAGAACACGTAACCCCGTTGAGCGCGCTCCCTGACATAGGCCTCGGTGACATCGTCGGGGACGATGATGCCGTTTTTCCCGCCGGCCTCGATGGCCATGTTGCAGATGGTGAGCCGGGCGTGCATGGGCAGGCGGCGGATGCTCTCCCCCTCAAACTCCATGGCCCTGTACAGGGCCCCGTCCACGCCGATGTCCCCGATGGTGTGCAGGATGATGTCCTTGCCGCCCACCCAGGGTGCCAGGCGGCCGTAGTAGACGAACCGCATGGACTCGGGCACCTTGAACCAGCACTCCCCGGTGGCCATGGCCGCCGCGATGTCGGTGGAGCCCACGCCTGTGGCGAAGGCCCCCAGGGCCCCGTACGTGCAGGTGTGGCTGTCGGCCCCGATGACCAGGTCCCCCGGCAGCACCAGACCCTGCTCGGGCAGGAGGGCGTGCTCCACCCCCATCCGGCCCAGCTCGAAGTAGTGTCCGAGGTGGTACTGGCGGGAGAAGTCCTTGAGCATCTTGCACTGCTCGGCCGCCTTGATGTCCTTCTGCGGGGCGAAGTGGTCCGGCACGAAGGCGATGCGCTCCCGGTCGAAGACGTCCGCGGCCCCGATTTTCTTGAACTCCTCGATGGCGATGGGGGCCGTGATGTCGTTGGCCAGGAGGAAGTCCACCCGCGCGTTGACGAGCTCGCCGGGGCGGACGGAGTCCTTTGCGGCGTGAACGGCCAGGATTTTTTCCGTTATGGTCATGGGCATCGGCGCCTCTGTCCTCCTCGGGGATGTATTGCCAATCAGTTTTTCATCATTTCCAGCCTGTTCAGGGCATGGATGTAGGCCTTGGCCGCCGCCACCAGGATGTCGGTGTCCGCGCCGTGGCCCCGGGCGGTCCGCCCGTCCTCCTCCAGGGTGACGGTGACCTCGCCCAGGGCGTCGGTGCCGCCGGTGATGCCCTTGACGTCGAACCTCTCCAGGCGGCTCCGGGTGCCTGTAATCTCCTGGATGGCCCTGTAAGCGGCGTCCACGGGCCCGTCCCCCGAGGCGGTGACCTCCCGCACGCCCTCCCGGGTGCCGATGCGCACGGTGGCCGAGGGCTTGACGTCGGTGCCGCTTTGTACCCTGAGCTCCTCGAGGCTCCAGACCTCCGGAGTGGTGGTTATCTCCCAGGAGACGATGGTCTCCAGGTCCTCGTCGTAGATGTGCTTTTTCTGGTCGGCCAGCTCCTTGAACCTCTGGAAGGCCAGCTCCATCTCCTTTTCGCCGAGGTCGTGGCCCAGCTCCCTGAGCCGGGCGCCGAAGGCATGGCGGCCGGAGTGCTTCCCCAGGACGAGCTTTGCCGAGTGCAGAAGGCCCACGCTCTCGGGGCTGATGATCTCGTAGGTGGTCTTCTCCTTGAGGAGGCCGTCCTGGTGGATGCCCGCCTCGTGGGCGAAGGCGTTGGCCCCCACGATGGCCTTGTTGGGCTGGACCTCGATGCCGGTAATCCGGGTGACCAGCTTGCTGGTGCGGGTTATCTCCCGGGTGTTCACGTTCGTGTCGGCCCGGTAGAAGTCCCTGCGGGTGCGCAGCGACATCACCACCTCTTCCATCGAGCAGTTGCCCGCCCTCTCCCCGATGCCGTTGACCGTGCACTCCACCTGTCCGGCCCCGTTCAAAACGGCCGAGAGGGAGTTGGCCACGGCAAGGCCCAGGTCGTTGTGGCAGTGCACGCTCAAGACGGCCCGGTCGACGTTCGGCACTTTCTCGCAGAGGGCCTTGATGATGGCGCCGAACTCCTCGGGAGTTGTATAGCCCACGGTGTCGGGGATGTTCACGGTGGAGGCCCCCGCCTCGATGACGGCGTGGGTGACCTCGGCCAGGTAGGAGATGTCCGTGCGCGTGGCATCCATGGGGGAGAACTCCACGTCCTCCACCAGGCTCCGGGCCAGCGCGACCATCTGCACCGACCGCCTGAGGGCCTCCTCCCGGCTCACCCGGAACTGGTACTTCAGGTGGATGTCCGAAGTTGAATGGAAGGTGTGGATGCGCCTCCTCGGGGCGTCCTTGACCGCCTCTCGGCAACAAGGCCGACGTCACCGGCAACGACCTGGCCGGCTATCCGCAGGACGGAGGGGAGCCCCGCCTGGTGGCTGCCGCGGACTCCGCCGCGGCTTGTGAAAAATTGTCTTTTTCTCAGTGCTTATTCACGCACGCGCACCGCCGCGGCTCCCTCGTAGGGGAGGGTCAGGCCCTCCCGGCTCCTAAGTCGTAGAGCGAGCACGGCGATACACATGCGTGATTATAGAACGCGCCCTGTGGCGGAGTCAAGAAAGAGGACATCGTCCGACGGGACAGCATGGTTCTTCGATTCTTTCCGTTGCCGGGTGGCGGATTATTTTGCCGTCATCGCGGCGGCGCCGCAACGGCTGTCTCCGGCTCAACCCCTGGAGTTGTGCCTGTACGCTATGACGCGGACCTTCTCCAGCGTTACCAGGCCCTCGCCGATCAACGTGTCCAGCTCGGGCAGGAATGCCTCGACCTTCTGCTCGCTGTCGACGATTTCCACCACCACCGGAAGGTCTTCGGAAAGCCGCAATACCTTCGAGGTGTGAATACGGCTGTTGGCCCCGAACCCCAGGAAGCCCCTGAGTACCGTGGCTCCGGACATGCCCCGCTTGCGGGCCTCCTCCACGATGACCTCATGCAGCGGCCTGCCGCCGACCCTGTCGCTTTCGCCGATGAAGATGCGCAGCAAGAAAGCTTCCGACGGGAGTTTCATGTCGCCCTCCTCTAAATCATCCGCCCGAGCGCCGCTCCGGCCAACAGGGCGACAAATCCAATTCCGTTCTGCATGGCTACGTTGGCAGCCGCATGCATCCATTCGGACGAACGCAACAGCTCGCTGGTCTCCAGGATCAACGTAGAGAAGGTGGTGAAAGCCCCCATGAAACCGACCAGTATTACCAACCGCGTTTCCTGGGAGACCGGCCATCGGTTCTCGAACAGCATCCAGAGAAGGCCGACCAGGAAACACCCCGTGACGTTGACGGTCACGGTCCCCCATGGAAACGACGCCCTGTTGATCCGGTGGACGAATCCCGCCAGCTCGTACCGGGCCAGCGTTCCAAGCGCTCCGGCCAGCACAAGCCCCGCAAGTTTCTGAAACATCTCAGGAGTCCTCCTTTCCAAAAAGCTTCCGGGCCGTGGCGCGGGCACAAAAAAACCCGCTTTGCAACGGGCTGTCGGCCGCACGTTGACGACTCCACCGCTGCATGACCCTGCGCGGTAGGAGTCATTAGCCCGGCCCGGGCAGTTACGGGGGGACTCCATCCCCTGACAGCAGATATTACTACTTCTCCCCGGCCTTTTTCAAGAAAGCAGAGGGCCCAGGGCCTGAAACGAACCGCAGCCGCGGTTCATCGCGAAAAATCAACCGTTTTACTGATGTGCTCGACCCTTGCACTCAGGTCTTCTATCTTTTCCGCTATGTCATGAAGGGCGCGCTGCCTGGCCTCGACGTCCTCCTCGCTCCTTGCCTTGAGGTCCATGCCCTTTTTTACGGCCGCCTCTATGCCCTCCACGGCGGCATCCATCCTCTTTTGCATCTCCCAGCCAAAGTCCCGCCTGCTCCTTTCGAGCCTGTTTACGAAGTCGTGCCTTATCCTTCCGGACTGCCTGTCCACGGCCTCCCCGGCAAACCCTTTCATGGCCCGGAGGACGAGCCTTCTGCCTATCCTGCCCGGCAGGGCGAGCGTCACGCTGGAGACCAGCATCTCGAGCCCCACGGGCTGGTCCCTGAACCTGTAGAAGAAAGCCGAGCGCCCGGCCCAGAGCCCCTCGGCTCGCACCGCCTCGTAGGGGATGGCGAATAGCTCGGAGGCGAACCTGAGGAGCCTGTCCACGATATCGTCCACCCTCGGGGAAAGCCGTTTCACCTCGGCCTCGAAGGCCCGCGCAAGCTTGGCGTCCTCCGCGGCCCTGAAGGCGTCGCAGGCCCCGGCTACGTCGTCTTTTATGTATGTTTCGAGCGCGGCCTGGAGCTCTTTCGCCGAAAGGCCGCCGCTTTCCTCAAAGCGGCGCGCGAGCCCCTCGTGGAGGCGGCTCTTGAGGCCGACGGCGAGCCCCCTGAGGTCCTCTTCCAGGACCCCGGAGACGAGCTCCTTCGTCTTGCCCTCGACGAGTACGTCCATGTCCCGTTTCTCCTCGATAATCGCCGCCTTCTTTTCCTCGAACACCCGGAGCTTCTCGGCAAGCTCCTCCAGCGGGGCCCCGAGGCTGCGGAGTTCCAGTTCCGCCTCGAACCTGCTCTGGGAGAGGATTCTCAGGAGGTTGCCGGCCACGGACCTGAGAAGCACCCTGCCCTTTTCGTTCATGAGGAAATCCCTGAGGGCTCCGGTGAACTCCGGAAGGCGGCTCCTCCGGAGCGCCTCTTCCGAGCCCGTGAGCTTCCCCTCCAGGGCGAGCCTCGCCGACACGGGGTATATCGCGGGCTCCGAGGAGAGGGCCTTCCTCAGCTCGCCCCTCAGAAAGTCCACAGACTCCCGGAGTTCTCCGTCCGAGAGGTAATCGGCCTTGTTCAGGACGAAGAATACCTTGCCCGCGTATTCTCTTATGTCGCCGAGGAAATCGAATTCCGCCCTGCTGAGCGGCTGGTCCACGGACAGCAGAAAGAGCACGGCGTCCGAGCGCGGCAGATAGCGGTACGCCACATCGGTGTTGTGCTCGTAGACCGAGCCCACGCCGGGCGTATCCACTATCCTGACGCCGTCCTTGAGGTAGGGCGAGGGATACTCGACCACCACTTCCTGCACGTTTTTTTCGTTCTTCGGGTTTCCCTTCTCGGTGACGTACTCGGGCAGGCTCTCGGGCTTTATCTCCATCGTCCTGTCGCCGTTGAAGTGCACCTTCACCCTGAGGGCGGGGCCGTAGGCGAGCACCGTGATGATGGAGGTCAGGGGCACGACGCTCACGGGAAGGATGTCGGCTCCGATGACGGCGTTTATGAGGCTTGTCTTTCCCCGCTTGAACTGTCCGGCCACGACCAGGTTGAAGGCCCCCTCCCTGAGCTTCCCGGAGAGCTCCTCGCAGGGGCACCCGCGGACGCCCTCCAGGGCGAGCATCTCCTGAACCAAGGACAGGAGCCCCTCCCTGGCCGATGCGAATTCAGCCATGCCCGAAGCCCTTTTTGCCGCTTGCTCATCCATGCCGCCGCCTCCCGGAGAAAATAAAAAACTCCTACCCCGTTTGCAGGAGCAGGAGTCATCAGGTCTTGCCGACCGGTCCAGGGCGAACTCCATCGCCTCTCCCTGTTTTCTCAAAAATTATAGCATACTTCCGGCCCGAGAGTTGAGAAAGGAGGGCTCAGCGCTCCTCGTCGGGAAGGGAGCGCTCGAGCTTCATCATCCGCTCCAGGAGCTCCCGCTCGGTGAGGATGTTTTTCTCGATGAGAAGCTCGATGAGGGCCTGCTGGAGCGTAGCCCGCCGGGCGGGGCTGAGCGGTCCCGCTTGCACGGGGGGCTTCCCCGGGGCGCGGGACGGTGCGGGCCGATGAGGAGCGGACTGGCCGGGACGGGGCGCGGGCTTCGGAGCTGCAGGGGGACGGGGAGGAGTGCTCGGGGACCGGGCCTCGGGAGGCCGGGCAGGTGCGGGCCTTCGGGGAGGGGCTCCCATGGCTGCCTCCCTCAGCGCTTCCTGCTTCTCGGCCTCTTCTCTGGCCTCGGTCTGCGCGTCCAGAAGGCTGGTGGGGTCTATCTCGTTCCCACGGGTCTCCAGGAAACTCTGATACTGGGCGGCCGTCTCCGACTTGGTGGTCAGCCGCCCCAGCTCATCGTCCGAGAACCCGTGATAGTGCTTGAGGAGGGCGCTCTCTATCTCCCATTCCAGGACACGGACGGGACGGATCTTCTTTCCCACCTTGAAGGCCACCGCATCAAGGGTCTCCAGGTCGGCGGGGTCGGCACAGGCCAGCACGAGGGTCTTGCCGTCGTAGGCCAGGGGCATGATCTGGTAGCGGAAGGCGAGATCGGAGGGTATGCATTTCAGGACCTGCGGGGGAATGGTCCGGTCGAGGAGCGATATGCTGATGCCCAACTGCTCCCTCAGGACCTCGGAGAGCTGTCTTTCGGTAACGAAACCGAGCTTCAGAAGCTGCTTGCCCAGCTTGAGCCCGTTTTGCTTCTGCATGCCCAGAGCTACCGTGAGTTGTATCTCGTCGATGAGGCCGGCCGAGAGAAGCATCTCACCCAGGCGCTTCTTCATTCTCTCCTTTCCCGACACATACGTCCAATCTACCTTACCATAGTTTCTTCCGGAACAAGGAGATTCTGGTCACAGACGCCCCGGGGGGAAACTATGATATGTTTGCATATGGCGAACAAGAGAAAGCACAAGCGCTACACCCGGCGCTTGAAGGTCGACTTCATGGCCGACGGTAGCGCCCTGAAGGGCATCTCCAGCGACTTTTCCATGGAGGGCCTGTTCATCCGGTCCAGCCGCGTCTTCCCGGTGGGGACCTTCCTGGACATGACCATTCACCTGCCCGACGGTAAGACCGCGGGTGTCAAGGGCGTGGTGGCCCGCTCGCAGAAGCGGTTCGTAGGCAAGATGATGGGCGCCCCCGTGGACAGGAGCGTGAAGAAGGACGGCATGGGCGTGGTCATCGTGGAAAAGGACGTGGCTTATCTGCGCTTTTTGAGCGGCATCCTCGCGGAAAAGGGGGAAGGGCAGCCGCCGAAAGCCGCGCCCCCGGCGAGGGAGACAAGGAAAGAGGCACCGGTGGCGGAAGCCCTGACGGGCCTCCTTCGCACCCAGACGGCCCTCATACGGTGTTTGGAGAAGAAAGGCCTCCTTGAGCAGGGAGAGCTGAAAGAAGAGATGGAGAGGATTAAGGATTAAGGGGGCGTGAGCGGGTTGGGCAGTAAGGAACTCTCTGATAGGTAATGTCAACCGTCACGGCTCTTCTGCGGCAGTGACCGTTTTGTCGGAGTGAATTCGACTTGCCACGATATACACGTACATGAGAATTACAATTCCCGAGCATGCCACTCCGGCTATGCGGACAAACCAAAAGTATTTATCTATGAACAAATCGGTTGGTCGATGGCCGAACAACCATGCTTGATAGGCTGCTATCGCACCTCCGGCAATCAGTAACGAAGCAAATACATAAACCGATACCTGTCTTCCGAAACTCTTGCGGTACCAGTGAGCAATCCAGTCATAGAATCTCCACTGCGGCCATAACAGCAGACACCATAAGGCATACTGGATTAAGAATCTATAGTCGACATGCGTGTGTATATGCCAAGAGAGATAATCGGCCAGAAAGCCCGACGGCCCATTAAAAGCAAGAGCAAACCAGAAGAAATAATCGTATAACCATGGTCCATGACCTACGTCTCTCCAGTACGGCTCGTCCGTGAAAAAGCCATATAGCCCGATGGCGACGATTAGTGCAAGGTTCCACCGGATAATCTTCTTGTGCGGCATTCCCTCTCGCTTTAACAGTAATTAACCAGTATAAGTTGGGTGGGCTATGCCCGCCGTTACTAGATCATTCCCCGCCCATATTTTCGGCAAACATGCTCAACTCCCTCTGTCCTCCCTTTCTGTAGGGAATGAAGCGCCTGTCCAGCAGCGCCTCACGGTTCCAAAACGACATATCTTAATATATTCTTCGCATGACGCATGATATGTAATGTCTGTCACAGGAGAAGAGGGGAGAGAGCCTGTCTCGGCGGCGTCGGCCACGGTGACGCCCTCGAGTTTGCCCCATATCTCCGCCGAGCCCCGCTCGGCCAGGCGGTTTATCCGCACCAGGGGGGTTTGCCTATCAAGCTTAGGACGTCGGGGTGGGGTTTCATGGGCCGATTACGATAGAACGGCTGCCGCGGGATGGATTAGAATAAGATATGCTCACGCACCGGCTCAAGGAGAGGTTCCTCACCGAATTGACCCCTGCCGAGCAGGCCTTCTTTCTGAGGAAGGCCTTGGAGGCCATGGACCAGCGAGGGTATGAGCCTTCGGAGGACCTCTTCCACTACTGCTTCTTCCTCACCCTCAAGGAGCGTCTCCGCTTGCTCCAAAGCGGTGCAGGGGCGGGAGCGGGTGGGGGCTACCTCCGCCTCCTCTTCGTCGAGGGCATGCGGGAGACGGAGGAGGCCGTGGGGCTTTACGAGGAGCGGTTGGCGCGGGAGCAGGGACCGGTGCCGCGGGAGGCCGGGAAGCGCTTCATCGCATATCTTACGGAGACGTAGTTCCCCG
>JARRLN010000110.1 GCA_037386965.1 Nitrospirota bacterium | reverse complement strand
TCCACCATCTCCTTGTTGGGCGTCCAGACCACCTCGGGTTCCGACTGCGTGATTCTCACCGTGGGCGGCGCGGCGCACTGGGGCTCGGTCTCGGACTGTTGCACTACCACGTCGATAACGCTGCCGCCGCCCGTGTCGATGGTGGCACTCGTGCCTTGGACAGAGGCTGTTGCCGTGATATGCGCGGAGTACGTATCGCCCGGTTCCGCGTCTTCGGGGGCCTTCACGGTCACCTGGGTCTTTACCTTGATCGTCCCGTTAGCAGGATAAAAGATCACTAACGGAGGCACAGTGGCTACGTGGTCGCCCTCCACGAAAAGGTCGCAGAAGACGAGGCCCTGAATATTCTGCCCGTTTTCCAGTGTCACCTCCACATCCACCGGCTTCTCCTCGCCCGGCGCCAGATTCACTTGCGCGAAGTCGGGATTGTAAGTAAGGACCGGCGTGAGAGACGAAGCCCCGAACGCGTTGACTGACAGGGCCATGCTTATGACAAGAAGAAAAATTATCACCCAAGGCATCCCCTTTTTCATCATTTGCCTCCTTTCACCCTATGAGAGCCCCCCGCTCTCGAATCTTACAACCGGTTGCATCATTATCCGTTTCGCGAAAACCGCTACTTTCCGCTACGCTGATGTATGCACCATTCGTGCCACCATCAGGTTGTACCAAAAGTGAAGCAAATCACATTCTTTCGTCCCTGTGCGGAAAAGCCCGGTTGCCGCAAAAGGTCAAAAAAGGGCCCCTGCTGACATTTTGGGGCAAAAAGAGGAGGGAGGCACGATTTCTCCTCCCGGTTGTGGCACGACAGAAAGATGCCGCAGAGTCTCAGGTATGCAGTTCCACCACGTCCCCGTCACTGAGTTGGAAGGACTTCTGCACCCGCTGGCCCGGAAAGCGCGCCGAGCCCCATATGCAGGCGTACCTGAGGTTCCGAAGAAAGTCCTTGTGGACCAGGTCTGCCAGGTCCATGACCGTGGAGCCCCGAGGCAGCGTGAAGGGAACGTTCATATCGGGCCCTTTTCCGGGCTGCTTGGTGTAGACCCTCACGAGACCGGAGACCTCGAACACCTTCCGCCGGAGCTCCTCAAGCCCCACGCGCTTGAGGGCGGATACCCCCACCACCGGTCCCGCCGACTCTCCCAGGGTCTTCCTGAGCTCCTCGAGGCCCCGGGCCGCTCCGTCCACGTCCATCTTGCCGGCGGCCACAAGGCTCTTCTTCCCTTCCGGTTCTCCACTTCCCAAGGGGATGTTCCAGGAGGACAGGAGCTCCAGGAGAAGCTCCGCCTGCACGCCCGGCTCCTCCGAGAGGTCAATGACCAGGAGCACGCCGTCAGCCGCCCGGACCACGCCGGAGACCCACCCGTCGGTGGCCTCGTTGCCCGCGGGGGGAAGGTCCACGAGCTGAAACTGGATGTCCTCATAGGGCATCATCCCCGACAGCGGCATCACCGTGGACATGGGGTAGTCGGCCACCGTGGGCTCGGCGTTCGTTAGGGCGGAGACAAGGGCCGATTTTCCGGCATTGGCGAAGCCCACCAGGGCAAACTGGGCAGCCCCTACGGAAGGCACCGCGTAGAGGTCGCCCCTCCCCCCTTTTTTCTTCTGCCTTGCGGACTCGTCCCTCAGGCGGGAGAGGCGGCGCCTGAGGTCGGCCCTCAGCTTGTCGGTGCCTTTGTGCTTGGGGACCGTGGCGATGAGGGCCTCGAGGGCCGCCACTTTCTCGCGCGTGCAGAGGGCTGCCTTGAACCTCTTCTCGGCCTCGTAGTACTCCGGAGGCAGGTTGGCAGGCATACTTAACTATAGAAAGCCCCGGAGGGGTTTTTCAAGACCGCAGGGCACGCAGACCAACGTGCTTCCTCGCCCTCTCAACGAGGTCGCCGAACCCGGGTCTTCCCTCGAGGTCCACGGCGATGAGCTCCATCTCCTCCGGCCCCGAGGCCCCGAGGCCCAGTTGCACGGCCCTTCTGAGCTGCCGCGCCTCCCAGATGCTCTCCCCCTCGGTCCACTTCCACTTTCCAAAGGACGCGACGATACCCAGGCCCACTGCGTCGGCCGCCACGCGGTCCCCGCTGGCGATGATGAGATTCGTCTCCCTCTCCTCGCCCTTCCACGGGCCGTGCTCCACCATGCTCCGCGTTCCGTCCACGATGTTCAGGGCGGGCGTGTAGGCCAGGTTGAGCTCGGCCACGACTTCCTCCCAGTGCTTCCGGTCCACCAGGTAGGGCCTGTACTTCGGATGGGTGGCCCCGACGAAGTTCTTCAGACAGAGGGAGAACCCCGCGTACCGATGCGTCTTGATGACGGGGAGGTTCACCACCCGGTCCACGTTATATATCCATTCGGAGACCGCCACCTCCTTGAGATAGGCTCCCCGCGGAGTCTTCACCTTCACCCAGCCGTGCTCCTCCAGGTGAAGGACCTCCGCACCGGCCCTCAGAGCTGCGTCCCTGATACCGGTCCTCTCCATGTTCTCCGGGGTGCGGAGCCTCGTCACTGCCGACATGTCTCCGACATAAACCCTGGAGGCGCCTTCGGCATAAAGGAGCTTCACCACGGCCCCCACCAGGGCCGCGTTCGTGGTGGTGGGGTTTCGCCTCTCGCCCACGACGTTGGGCTTGACCAGGACGGTGCGGCCCCGGACTCCCATTTTCTCGAAACCGCCCAGCCTGCCCACGGCCTCCCGCACCATGGCCTCCAGGTTCGTGCCGCCCACGACAACCACCGGGCTTTTCCCTCCGCTCCTGTAGGGGATATCCGTGCGCACCGCCTCCTTTTGCCTCGTGGGCCCCCTGAAAAATACCTTTATGACACGCAGCCAGCTCGCCACCGCCGCCGCCGCTGCGGCCAGGAGCACGAGCAGGAGAAGGAAATGCCTTCTCTTGAGCTTCATCGAATCCCCCTGGTCCATGCTATCAGAAAAGAAATGGCCTGAAAACCAGATTGTGGGTTATTTTACACACCCGTTTCATTTCTTCACGCCTCCTGGGAACACTTTTCCCGCAAAAACAACCACGTAAAAATCCGGGCTCCTGGTACGGAGATTGCTTTATTATTAAATGTAAGATGAATGTAAGAATGTAAGATGTAGGATAAGGATAGGGACGTCGTATTCGCTTCCTTCAACCGGGGGGCTGAAATGGAAGGCAGGAGGCTTCAGGGAGACAGGAGGAAAAGGCCCACTCCCCTTCTGAGCAGGTACATTTTCTTCGGGGGAAGGCGCAAGGGGCCGCGCCGGTCGGCGGACCGGACGGTCCATGTGTTCTCCGACGTTTACAGCGGCTGGCTCTTCGTGGCCCTGGTGGGCCTTGCGGTTCTGGGCATCCTGGACAGCTTTTTCACCCTCGCCCTTCTACAGGGAGGGGTCGCCGTGGAGGCCAACCCCGTGATGGCCTATTTCCTGCACCACGGGAGCACGCCGTTTCTCTTTTCCAAGTATTCCCTCACCATCCTCTCGGTGCTGGCTTTCTGCCTGTGCAAGAACATCCGCATCGCCAGGGCCGCCCTGGCCGGGGCGCTCATCCTGTACGGCTCTCTCGTCCTTTACGAACTGGGCCTCCTCTCCCACGCGGGGCTTCTCCTCTGAGCCGCCTGCACGCACGCCCCTCTCCGTGGCTCTCCTTCGGGAAATGTGATCCATACAGGACATGAAGCACCGTGTCCTTCCTCGTGGTAGAGAATGGCGAAACGCCGTTGCGGAGACCCGCGTGCCGAAACCGAGCTTATAAGTCATGACCAGGGGCAAGGGGTCCGCCGGCCCGGCTTCCCTCTTGGGAGACTTACCTGAACAGGTCGTCGAACTGCTTTTTTACGTCCCCGGCGCCGGGGGAGGCCTCTCGGCCGGCGGGGCCCTCCCGGTACTGGAAATAGTCGCAGAAGTTGGCCTTGTCCCGAAGGCGCTGAAACTCCGCCTTGGGCTCACGGCACTTGTTGTGGCTGCTTTCGGAATAGAACCGGCAGTTCAGGCAGATGTGCAGGTCGCCGCCGCACCCGGCACAGACGGCCTTTCTGCCGAAAAACCGGTCTATCTCCACTTCCTTCCCGCATAAGGCACAGACTTTCATGTCGCCCCCTTTACGCCTATTTCTCTATGATACCACCGAAAGCCCGCCGCACCTCCTTCAAAAGCTCCCCGTGTACCCCGGGGGCGCCGGCCACCACGTTGCCCGTCCGGAGGAAGTCCGCACCGCCGGAGAAGTCCGTGACCACACCCCCCGCCTCTTCGATAAGCACGGCCCCGGCAGCCACGTCCCAGGGGCTCAGGCCAAGCTCGAAGAACCCGTCGCACCGGCCCGAGGCCAGGTGCGAGAGGTCGAGGGCGGCGGAGCCCGCCCTCCTGAGGTCGCTCACCTTGAGAAATATTCCCTTGAAGGCGTCCAGGTAGGCGTCTATCATCTTCTTCCTCCGGAAGGGGAAACCCGTGGTGATGAGGCAGTCCCCGAGCGAGCCCGGATGGGAGACCTTGATGGGTCGCCCGTTCAGAGTCGCCCCGCCGCCCCGGACAGCCGTGAAAAGCTCGTCCCGCAAGGGGTCGAACACCGTGCCCAGCAGGAGTTGTCCCCTTGCCTCCAGGGCAAGCGAGACCGAGAAGACCGGGTAGGAATGGATGAAGTTCGTCGTGCCGTCCAGGGGGTCCACTATCCAGCGCGTTTCTCGCGCCTCGATGCCCCCGGATTCCTCGGTCAGGATGCCGTGGTCCGGGAAGGCCTCCCTGATGGTCTCGATAATGAGCCTCTCGGACTGCTTGTCCACCGAGGTGACAAAGTCCGCGGCCTGCTTGCGGCTTATCTCCTCGGCCGAAAGGCTCCCCAGGTGCCGGAGGATGAAGGCCCCGGCCTTTCGGGCCGTCCGTTCCGCCGTCTTCACATAGTGCCGCGCCAGGGTCTGCGCCATGGGAAAATTATATCGAAATTGCCCCTCACAATGTAATCACCTGAAGGCATTGCACTTTTGGAGGGCTCAAAAAGCCCATGTGAGAGATTGGTGACAGTCCAAAACATGGGGAATCAAAGAACAGTCACCCGCCAAAACCCCGGAGTGGTCCTGTACCACGAGGACAGGAGTGGCACCAGGCCCCCGACCCGCTCCGGTTTTTTTGCGCTCGAAGGAAGAGGATGTGGACAAAGAACTTGTGACGCCCCGGGCAACCCTGACAGAGATCCGCCCTGCCCTTCCCCTGTTGTCGCCGCTAATAGCCAAATGTGTCGAGGGACTTTGTGAGGATTGAACTCCACTGAGCATCGTGCTCTTCCTCCCGTTCTAGAATATTCTCAAGTATGCGGCGGGTCATCGGGTCATTTGCCTCGTCGCAGAGCTTCAGGTGTGCCTTGTACTGCTTTATGGCGCGCCTCTCGCAGGCAAGGTCGTCCTGAATCATCTTCGTGAGATTCCCGTCCATGTTTATCTCGGCCGATGTTGTTACCAGCGTCCCGCCAAGACAAACTATTCTCTTGGCCAAGGCCTCGGCGTGCCTCATCTCCGCTATGCTTATCTCTTTGAATAGTGTGCATATGGCCGGGCTCTGCTTTCCCTCGGTCATGGCATGGTGCCACATGTACTGGAGTATGGTTCCGAGTTCAAAGGCTAAAGCCTCCTTCAACGCAGCGATCAATTTTTGCTTGGCCATGACAAGATCTCCTCATTGAGTTAAAGCCTGCCTACGCGCTTCCGTACACGCCCGGGCTTGAGGACTTCCGTCCTGGCTGAGCCACTACTTGCATTCAAAGCCTTCGCCTATATTCTCCATGGGCTGACCACAACAGACCAATTCTCCTTCGCCGGCATGAGTGACCACTACTTCGTTGCCGCATATGTTGCACTTGTACTTCTGCCCTGTCTTTGTCATTACCTCAACCTCCTCGTCTCGTTAAACACAATTTCTGCTCGTTACCTTTCCCTTCAGTTCATTATTTGCAGCCGCGGGGCATATCAAATGGCACCCCAGAACTTCAGGTGAGGAGAAAGATTGTTTTCCGCGGCTCTTAGCGGCGTTAAAGAGACCCGTCTCGGTAGTGTGAGCCACGGCCAAGAGGCACAGAAGCAGGATTGTCAAAGCGCCCATGCTTTTCATCCCACATTCACTGATGATAGTTGTATCAGGCGCAAGCATTAA
>JARRLN010000109.1 GCA_037386965.1 Nitrospirota bacterium | reverse complement strand
CATCATGGGGAGCGGAGTGCATGGCGAAGATTCTTGAAAAGCGGCTCATCCGGCCGCCGGACGTCTTCTCGTTCACGGTGAGCGCCCCTCTTCTTTCGAAGAAGGCGCGTCCGGGGCAGTTCGTTATCATCAGGCTCCATGAGCGGGGCGAGCGCATCCCCCTGTCCCTGGCCGACATCAGCCCCGCAAAGGGGACCATCAGGCTCATCGTCATGGTGGTGGGGAAGACCACGGCGGAGATGTCCAGGCTCAAGGAGGGAGACGATATCCTGGACCTCTGCGGCCCCCTGGGACAACCCACCCACATCGAGAACTTCGGCAAGGTCGTCCTTGTGGGCGGAGGCTTCGGGGTGGCCCCCCTGTACCCCATCGCCCGGGAGATGAAGGCCGCGGGTAACGAAGTCACCGCGGTGGTGGGGGCGCGGACCGCGGACCTTCTCATCTACGAAGAAGAGATGGGCCGGGTCTGCGACCGGGTTCTGGTCACCACCAATGACGGAAGCAAGGGCATGAAGGGGATGGTCACCGACGCGCTCACGCGGGAGATAGAGGAGCGGGGGGCCGACCTGGTGCTGGCCGTGGGGCCCGCCATCATGATGAAGTTCGTCTCCGAGACCACTCGCCCTTACGGCATCAAGACCATGGTGAGTCTGAACCCCATCATGGTTGACGGAAGCGGCATGTGCGGGGGCTGCCGGGTGCTGGTGGGGGGCGAGAACATGTTCGCCTGCACCGACGGGCCCGAGTTCGACGGCCATGAGGTGGACTGGGACTGCCTCATGCAGCGGCAGGGAAGCTACAAGGAGCACGAGCGCGTCACCTTCGAGGAGTGGAAGCGGCGCCACGCCGACATGCTCTGCGAGACGGAGTAATCGATATGGCGGAAGCGAAGAAGAAAAAGAAGATAATCCCCAAGAAGACCCCCATGCCGGAGCAGGACCCCCGCGAGAGGGTCCTGAACTTCAAGGAAGTTGCCCTGGGCTACACCGCCGAGATGGCCCTCAAGGAGGCCCAGAGGTGCCTGGAGTGCAAGCAGCCCAAGTGCATCCAGGGCTGCCCCGTGCAGGTGCCCATACCGCAGTTCGTCCGGGCCATCCGCGAAGGGGACTTCGAGGCGGCCATTAACATCATCAAGGAGAAAAACCTCCTTCCCGCCGTATGCGGACGGGTCTGCCCCCAGGAGAGCCAGTGCGAGAAGTACTGCATCGTGGGCAAGAAGAACGACCCGGTGGGCATCGGCCGCCTGGAGAGGTTCGCGGCGGACATGCTCCTTCAGAAGGAAAACGGCAAGGTGCCCAAGGTGGCCGAGCCCACGGGGAAGAAGGTGGCCATCGTGGGAAGCGGCCCGGCGGGCCTCACCTGTGCCTACGACCTGGCGCGCATGGGCCACAAGGTGACCATATACGAGGCCTTCCACGAGCCCGGCGGCGTCCTCGTCTACGGCATTCCGGAGTTCCGGCTGCCCAAGGACATCGTCGCCCGGGAGATAGACACCCTCAGGAAAATGGGCGTGGACATCGTGCTGAACGCCGTCGTGGGCAAGCTCTTCACGGTGGACGAGCTGCTGGAGGACCACGACGCCGTCTTTATCGGCACCGGGGCCGGCCTGCCCCGGTTCATGGGCCTGGAGGGAGAGAACCTCAACGGCGTGTACTCGGCCAACGAGTTTCTCACCCGGGTGAACCTCATGCGCGCGTACCAGTTCCCGGAGTTTGACACACCCATCCGGGTGGGACAGAGAGTTGCGGTGGTCGGAGGCGGCAACGTGGCCATGGACTCCGTGCGCACGGCCCTTCGCCTGGGGGCCGAGGAGGCCATCATCGTCTACCGCCGGTCAGAGGCGGAGATGCCCGCCCGGCGCGAAGAGGTGCACCACGCCAGGGAAGAAGGGGTCCGTTTCGAGATGCTCACCAACCCGGTGCGCATCCTGGGGGAGGACGGCTGGGTCAGGGCCATCGAGTGCATCCGGATGGAGCTTTCAGAGCCCGACGAGTCCGGCCGCAGGCGGCCGGTTCCCATCAAGGGCTCGGAGTTCACCATCCCCGTGGACGTGGTCGTCATGGCCGTGGGCACGGGGGCCAACCCCCTGGTGCCCAAGAGCACCCGGGACATGGAGCTGGGCAGGGGCGGCTACATCAAGGCCGACCCTGAGACCATGCGGACCAGCCGCGAGGGGGTGTACGCCGGCGGGGACATCGTCACGGGCTCGGCCACCGTCATATCGGCCATGGGCGCCGGCAGAAAGGCCGCCCGGGCCATCCACGAGTACCTCATGGGCGAAAAAGTGGAGGCCGGAACATAGGAAAAGGTCCTCCCAAGCGCCTCTCTTCGAGTGCACTTTTTCTTTGTAGTTAAAGCAATAAGCCCACGTTGTTGAAGTTTTACTTTACATTATTCCGGCTTCTTCCCTCCCCCGGGAAAATGGTACAATACTCTGCCCGTACGAATTCCCACACCTTGAGACATGGAAGACACCTACAGCATAAAGCTCCCCCTTTTCGAGGGCCCTCTGGACCTTCTGCTACATCTCATCCGGGAGCAGAAGATAGACATCTATGACATCCCCATCGCCCTCATCACCCGCCAGTACCTGGAGTATCTGGAGATGATGAAGGAGCTGAACCTGGAGATAGCGGGCGATTTCGTCGTGATGGCGGCCACCCTCATCCATATCAAGTCCCGGATGCTCCTGCCGGTGGAGGACACCCTGGATGCCGAGGAGCCCGAGGACCCCAGGCTTGAGCTGGTCATGAAACTCCTGGAGTACCAGTCCTTCAAGGAAGCCGCCCTGGGCCTGAGGGAGCGGGAGGAGGAGACAGCACAGCTTTTCCACCGGGAGGCAACCCCCCTGGAGGAGAAGGCCGAGACGGAGGAGCTTCTTCTTTTCGACCTCAATATCTTCGACCTCATAGACGCCTTCAAGCGCATCCTGGAGAAGGCCCCTCCCGAGGTGCGCACCATTACCCGGGAGGCGCTCTCCATAAAGGAGAAAATAAACCTCATCATCGAGGCCCTCCAGGAGAAAAAGGCCCTGCGGTTCGAGCAGCTCTTCGAGGGCGACGTGAAGAGGCCGCATTTCATCATGACGTTCGTCGCCCTCCTGGAGGTCATCCGCCTGGGGCTGGCGCGGGCCTATCAGGAGAAGGATTTCGGCGCCGTCTGGATAATCAGGCCTGATGAAAAACTCCTCGAGACGTTCCAGGCGGGCGTCTCCCGGGCGCCATCGGCATGGCGGGCTCCCTCCGCGTCCGTCAGCGAAAACAGACGTTTCCCGAGTGCCTCAAGGCCGCCCCTGCCTTCCCGGCAGGGCCTGCCCAGGGCCTTCTCCTCCGGCGTTTCCAGGCGGCTCCCCCGCCGCCCTCGGGGCCTCTGACCCTCCTGTTTCGCCTTTCCCGGGAGTTCCGGCTATACTCATAGTATGGAGCTTGAATTTCTCAAGGCACTGGTCCTCGTCTTCGGGGTCTCGGCCCTCATGGTGTTTCTGCTTCACCGTATCAGGATTCCGCCCCTGGTGGGCTTTATCGTGGCGGGCGTGCTCATCGGCCCCGGGGGGTTCGGCATCGTCCAGGACACCCACGCCATAGAGCTCCTGGCCGAAGTGGGAGTGATTCTCCTTCTGTTTACGGTAGGCATCGAGTTTTCCCTGAGAAACCTCATGCGCATCAAAAGAACGGTCCTCCTGGGCGGCGGCGGGCAGGTGCTGCTGACCATACTGGCCGTGACGGGCCTTTCGTACTTCCTCACCAGGGACGTCCGCCTCTCCCTTTTCCTCGGCTTTCTCACGGCCCTGAGCAGCACGGCCATCGTTTTGAAGGTCCTGCTGGAGGCCGGGGAAACGGACGCGCCCCACGGCAAGCAGATGGTGGGGGTGCTCATCTTCCAGGACCTCTGCGTGGTGCCCCTGATGCTTTTGGTGCCGGCGCTTTCGGGAGAAGGGGTCGACCTGGCGGCGCTCGTTTTGACATTTGCGAAGGCCCTGGGCATCATAGCCCTGGTGCTCCTGGCCAGCCGGTGGGTGGTGCCGGTCTTTCTGCACAATGTGGTGCACACCAGAAGCAGGGAGCTTTTCCTCATCTCCGTCATCGTCATCTGCCTGGGCACGGCCCTTCTGACCTCGCGCTTCGGCCTTTCGCTGGCCCTGGGGGCCTTTCTCGCGGGGCTGGTCATCTCGGAGTCCGAGTACTCCTACGAGGCCACGGCCGAGATACTGCCCTTCAAGGACAGTTTCATGGGCCTGTTCTTCGTCTCCATCGGGATGCTCATCGACATGGGGTTCATTGCAAAGCAGTGGCCCCTTGTGCTGGTGGCGGTCCTTGCCATCCTGGTTGTGAAGGCCCTTGCGGCCACCCTGTCGGTCATCCCCACTGCGTCGTCCCTCCGGGTGAGCATCCATACGGGCGTGGGCCTGGCCCAGATAGGAGAGTTCTCCTTCATCCTTGCCGCCGTGGGCAGGAGTGCCGGCATCGTGGAGGGAGGGATGTACCAGCTTTTCCTCTCTTCGGCCGTCATCACCATGGCTCTGACCCCCTTGCTCCTCAAGGTGGCCCCGCCCCTTTCGGTGCGCCTTACCCGCAAGGGCCCCCTGAGCCGCTTCTTCGACAGGCCCACGGAGCGCCCCTTCTCGAAAGTACTCCTGAACCACGTCATCATCGCAGGCTTCGGCCTGAACGGCAGGAACCTGGCCGGCACCCTGAGCGAGACGGGCATCCCCTATGTGGTCCTGGAGCTGAACAGCGACACGGTCCGCAGGGAGAGACAGAAGGGACAGCCCATCTCCTTCGGAGACGCCACCAGCAGGGAGGTGCTCCACAAGATGGGGGTGAAGACGGCCAAGGTTCTGGTGGTGGCCATCTCCGACCCGGTAGCCACCAGAAAAATCGTCGCGCTGGCCCGGAAGGAGAACCCCAACCTCCATATCATCGTCCGCACCCGGTACGTGCTGGAAGTGGAGGACCTCCGCTCCCTGGGGGCTGACGAGATAATTCCGGAGGAGTTTGAGACCTCTGTGGAGATATTCTCCCGCGTGCTCCATCACTATAACGTGCCCCTCAACGTCATCAACGACCGCATAGAGGCCATCAGGCAGAACAGTTACAGGGCCCTCCGCGCCCACGAGCTTCCGCACAAGACCATGGCCGAGAGAGAGGACATCATGAGCCAGCTCCAGACCGAATCCTATCTGGTGAAGGACGGCTCCCCGCTGGCTGGCCACTCGCTGAGGGAGCTTCACCTGCGGGGGCGGACGGGAGCCACCGTGATAGCCATCGAGAGGGAGGGGAAGGCCATACACAACCCGTCCGGCGAAACGACCATCAAGGAAGGCGATATCCTCCTTCTCATGGGCGCGCGGGAGGACCTGAGCAGGGCCCTTGAGTATTTCGAGTCCGACGCCGTCATCATCTCCCGGTACCACGTCTGAAGCTCTCCGGTTTGTGTTCGTTTGGGGACTTTCGCTAATATACCCACCACTTCCCTTCGGCTCTGATGGAGGCGCATGAAGGTCCTGGGCATAGACACCTCCTGCGACGACACCTCGGCGGCCGTCCTGGATTTCGGCGGCGGCCCGGTCCGCATCGTCACCAACGTGGTCTCCTCGCAGACCGAAATCCACCAGAAGTACGGAGGCGTGGTCCCCGAGCTTGCCTCCCGCCGCCACGTGGAGATGATATGGCCGGTGGTGAGCGAGGCCCTGGAGGGAGGGTCCGAGGGGCTTTCCGGTCTCGACGGGATTGCGGTCTGCCAGGGGCCCGGGCTCATCGGCTCCCTCCTGGTGGGCTGCTCCTTCGCCAAGGCCCTCACCTACGCCGCCGGCCTGCCCCTCGTGGGGGTAAACCACCTGGAGGGTCACCTGCTATCCCCCTTTCTCCTCGAGCGGGAGCCGGAGTTTCCCTTCCTGGCCCTGGTCGTCTCCGGCGGGCACACCTCGCTGTACAAGGTGGCCGGCTACGGCCAGTACGAGGAGCTGGGCAGAACCCGGGACGACGCCGCCGGAGAGGCGTACGACAAGGTCTCCAAGTTCCTCGGCCTGGGCTACCCTGGCGGGCCCGAGCTGGACCGGAGGGCGCGGGAGGGCGACCCCGCAAGGGTGGAGCTTCCCCGGGCCTACCTGCCGGGCTCCTTCGACTTCAGCTTCAGCGGCCTGAAAACGGCGGTGCGCCTCGCCCGGGAACGGGAGCCCGGCGTGCCTCTGAATGACGTGGCCGCCTCGTTTCAGGCATCGGTGGTGGACGTCCTCACCCGGAAGACCGAATGGGCCATACGGACGTTTCACATCCGCCGGGTGGCCCTCTCCGGCGGGGTGGCGGCAAACAGCTCCCTCCGGGCCCGCATGAAGGAGATGGCCCGCGAGAGGGAGGTGGAGCT